>JAZQJL010000144.1:0-11456 GCA_045541595.1 Lachnospiraceae bacterium
GGAGGTGAGAATATGTCTGATTTCAGAAGAGTGTTTATATAATGCATCATAAATGTTTAAAACAGCACCACCCGGATAACCAAAGATAGTATCTACTCCCTGCTCCTTTAAACATTCAACTAAAATTTCTGATCCGTTTAACTTCATATGATGTCAATCCCTTCTATCATCTTTTATTTAATTTCAAGTATAGCTCCGCGGTTTCCGGAGGTAACCATGGAAGCATATCTTGCCAGATAGCCCGTTGTTACCTTAGGCTCGCGTGGCTTCCACTCTTTTCTTCTTGCTTCCATTTCTTCGTCACTGATTAACACATCCAGTGTGTTTGCGTCAATATCAATCTTAATGATGTCGCCTTCTTTTACAAGAGCAATTGGTCCGCCCACTGCTGCTTCCGGAGAAACGTGTCCGATGGAAGCACCACGGGAAGCACCGGAGAAACGTCCGTCGGTGATGAGAGCAACACAGGAGCCAAGACCCATACCTGCAATGGCAGAGGTTGGATTTAACATTTCTCTCATACCAGGGCCGCCCTTAGGACCTTCGTAGCGGATGACTACAACGTCACCTGCCACAATCTTGCCGCCCTTGATGGCTGCGATAGCATCCTCTTCACAGTCAAAGACTCTTGCAGGACCTTCGTGCTGCATCATCTCAGGAACTACTGCGGAACGCTTAACTACGCCGGAATCCGGAGCTAAGTTACCCTTTAAGATTGCGATACCGCCGGTCTGGCTGTAAGGATTCTCGATTGGGCGGATAACCTCAGGATTTGTATTATGTACATCCTTAATGTTCTCACCTACAGTCTTACCTGTTACGGTAATGAGGTCGAGATTTAAGAGATTCTTCTTGCTCAGTTCGTTCATGACTGCGTAAACGCCGCCGGCTTCGTTCAGCTCTTCGATGTAGCTGTGGCCTGCCGGTGCCAGGTGACAAAGGTTTGGTGTCTTTGCACTGATTTCGTTTGCAATGTCAAGGTTTAAGTCAATGCCAACCTCATGGGCAATAGCCGGAAGGTGAAGCATACTATTGGTGGAGCAGCCAAGTGCCATATCCACAGTCAGAGCATTCATAAATGCTGCCTCTGTCATAATGTCTCTTGGACGGATGTTCTTTTCTAACAGTTCCATAACCTTCATGCCGGCATGCTTTGCCAGAATGATACGGTCAGAGTAAACGGCCGGAATGGTACCGTTGCCCTGTAAGCCCATACCAAGTGCTTCGGTTAAGCAGTTCATGGAGTTTGCGGTATACATACCGGAACAGGAACCGCAGGTAGGACATGCCTTGCACTCGAACTCTTCCAGTTCTTCGTCGGACATGGTTCCCGCACTGTGGGCACCTACTGCCTCAAACATAGAAGAAAGACTGGTCTTGCTTCCGTGCATCTTACCTGCAAGCATCGGACCGCCGCTGACAAATACGGTAGGCACGTTCAGTCTTGCCGCCGCCATAAGTAAGCCCGGTACATTTTTATCACAGTTTGGCACCATAACCAATGCGTCAAACTGATGAGCCATTGCCATACACTCGGTGGAGTCGGCAATTAAGTCTCTGGTAACTAAGGAATACTTCATACCAATGTGACCCATGGCAATACCGTCACAGACGGCGATGGCAGGGAACACAATTGGGGTGCCGCCTGCCATGGCTACGCCAAGCTTGACGGCTTCTACAATCTTATCCAGGTTCATATGACCCGGTACAATTTCATTATAGGAACTGACGATACCGACTAACGGCTTCTTCTGCTCTTCCTTGGAAATACCGAGAGCATGGAACAGGGAACGGTGTGGAGCCTGCTGTGCTCCGACTTTAACTGCATCACTTCTCATGATTTTATCCTCCTTGTTTATAGAAAATAGTTTTCAAAGTTGAGAACTTTGCTTATTTCGCGTAAAATGAAAACGCCCTAAACAGCATAGCTGCTTAGGGCGAATTAATTCCATCCGTGGTACCACCTAGCTTCAGGAAATTGCTTTCCTGCACTCGACATCCCGGTAACGTGGGATGATTCCGCCGGCTTCTACTTGGTTTCCCGTTCTTGCCGGTGCTCCGAGGCTACCTTCCATACCCTTTTGTGAAAGACTTGCACCAACCGTCTCTTCTCTGGCACTCCCGGATATGTACTCTTCCTCTTCGTAGCAATAATATAATTTGTGCTTTAGTGTAGCAAATTGCTGACGTGTTGTCAAGTGGTAAATTTAGTTTTTACTACTTTTTTTAAAAACGTATGCTGACTTCGCCGGAATTTAAAACTTCCCGCCGGCCATCCCGCTCTATTATCAAATGTCCCAGCTCACCCAGGTCCCCCGCCCGTGCTTCATAAAAGCCGTCACCCGCTGGCGCATTCAGAACCCGAATTTTTTTTCCAAGCAATATAGAGCGCTCTTTGCTCTCCTTTAGAAAACCTCCGTCCCACAGAGTCGGATACCACAACTCCAGTTCCTTTAGTATTTCATCCACCAGCATATCTTTTTCCACCGCAAAACCGCATTCATTGGAAACAGACGTAGCGATGTCTCTTAATTCTTCCGGAAACTCCATGGTTCCCACATTAACGCCAATGCCCAGAACCGCATATTCCAGACTGCCTGTTTCTGCACTGATTCCTGCTTCCGTTAAAATTCCGCAAACTTTCTTCCGGTTGAGAAAAATATCATTGACCCACTTGATTTGTGCAGGAAGGTTACTGACAGTTTCCACCGCCCGTGCTACGGCCACGGCTGCCATGGATGTAATCAGCACTGCCCGCTCCAGGGCTATCTCCGGTCGCAGAAGAATGCTCATGTATATTCCCTTTTCCTCCGGTGAGAAAAAGCTTCTGCCAAGCCGTCCTCTCCCGGCGCTCTGCTTATTTGCAATTACCACCGCTCCTTCCGGCGCACCGGAGGCCGCCAGTGCTTTTAAATAGCGGTTTGTCGAATCAATTTCAGATAAAATTTCCTTCTGCCAGATCATATTTCCACCCTGTCCTTCCTTACCGGATATTATACTCACATTTTTTTCAGCTTGCAAGCCCCTGCCAAAATGACTATAATAGAATAAAAAACAAAATGACAAAGGGAGGCAGCCATGGCACGACTGATGAAATTTAAAATGGAGCGTCCCGGTCTGGTAAACGTAGGTGAAACAGTGGATATCCGGGAAGGATATCTTCCAAACTCGGTCTTTTACTATGTAATTGAGCCTGCCGTTGCCATGTCCGGCAACTTTAACTTAGGCGAGCGCTTGTTTGCCCGTACCGGTACGGTTACCGAAATTACAGAAGAACCCAGAGGCTTCTATGTTACCGTATCTTTTGAGGACTAAAAAAAGATATTTCAACGCAGTAATCCATGATTGCATGAAAGCTGCTTGAAATATCTTTTTCATTTACTTTACAGAACCGGAAAGCTTTTCTAATTCACAAGCCGTTTGCTCCTGACCAATAATCAGGTTTAATTCTTCTTTTAACCGCTCTTCCACACTCTTTAAATAGCGTTCGTCTGTAGCGGTCACTTTTTTGCCCATGGCAATGCGGGCAGCTTTTCTGGCATACAGAGTTTTTAAAAGTCCTAACCAGCGAGAACAGTCTACAGAATATAGTTCTTCCCGGTAGATATTTTCACACTGTTTTTCATTGACGATGGCCGGACCTTCGATTTCCGAAGCCTTGCCCATCAGTTCTTTTACTTCTTCACTTGACAGAATTCGGCGCATTTTTACTTTATCGTTATCCACCGGCGTGTAAATTTTTTCTTCCTTTTTACTAACCGGGATTAAGAGATAACATTCCGTATCTTTTTGTAAACCTGGCACGCCCTGTACAATTTCTTCTACTCTGCATACACCGCTTGTTCCGTATTGCACAAGTTCTCCTATCTGATACATTTGCATTCCTCCATCTTGTATAAGAAGTCTCAGCTGTCTATACAAGCATAATTTTAACACAAAATTATCAGATTTGTAAGCACTTTTTTTATTTTTTTCTTGCGTTTTTTACTATAAACCACGTACATTCAGTATATTATTCTGCCGGCTGAATGACTGCATCATCTTCTGCAGGAATAATGGTTGACAGGCTGATGATATAATCCATCACATAGTCCATAACGATTGCTTCCATAATCATATCTTTATCATAATCCGCTTCAAAAGATGCTACGTCTTCATATCCGTAGTCGATGGCATAAACCAGGGCTCTCTGCTGATATTCCTCATCAGACAACGTTAAGTTTTCCACCACGGAAATCTCTTCAAACACCAGTCTTTGCTTCACTACATCATAGGCATACTCTTCTGCATAAATCTCCAACACCTCCAGCGATTCAATGCCAAACATGCTCTGCAGGGCGGTCTCTGTATCCATGCCGAAGTAAGATCCGATATATTCTGCATAGCTTACGTAATAATCAATCATGCTCTGTTTTTCATAGGCAATTTCATCCGCCGGATAATTTTCTACGGCAGAAGAAGCCAGTAGCATATCCAGTACCTGGGTTCTGAAGCTTTCTTCATTTCTTACGTTGTATAAAGCAGTCACATATTCTGCCACCGTACTAAATCCCAGATTTTCTGCGGCAAAATCATCGGTCAGTTCCGGAACTACGCTTTCCATAACCGCATTCACCGTAACCGTAAACACAGCTTCCTGACCTGCCAAGTCTGTCATACCGTAATCAGCAGGGAAGGTTAAGGTTAAATCTCTCACTTCACCGGCAATCGCACCAATCAGGCCTTCTTCAAAACCCGGAATAAACTCTCCGGAGCCAAGAGTAAGGTCGGTACCCTCTTCCGAATCATCCGTGCCGCCTTCAAATGCCACACCATCTACTTTACCGACAAAATTAATATTCACGGTGTCACCCTCTACGGCAGCTCTGTCTACTTCTGTCAGCTCTGCATAGTCCTGCATCATGGTATACATTTCTTCTGCAATTACGGACGAATCCAGCTCATGAATGACAAGGCCTTCATACTGGCCAAGGGTAACTTTTGTTTCGCCGGAACCCTCTGTTACCGCCGGAGTTTCTGTCGGAGTGTCTGTTGGAGCTTCTGTTGGTGTTCCCTCCGGTGCTTCTGTCGGTGCCGGGGTTTGTTCTCCTTCCGGTGCAGTTGCTTCCACGGTAGGGGTTGGGGTTGTATCTCCTTCCGTGTCTTCGTTACAACCGGCAAGAAGTGCCACGGTAACGGTACTTGCCAGTAACAGTGTCATTATTTTCTTTCTCATGAATCGTAATCTCCTTCGCTTTGTCTGGGTTGTCTTTGGTTTCTCACCACAACTCGTTTATTATATGACCTTTTTTTAACTTTTGCAATCCTATCGGAGATAAATTGACACTTTGTTCACAATTTCGCTGTCCGGACCGATGTACACATAAAACTCTCCCGGCTCACTGACATATTCCATATCAATATCATAAAATCGAAGCATTTCCTCTGTAATTTTAAAGGAAATTTCTTTACTTTCTCCCGGATTTAGCGCAACCTTTCGGAAGCCTTTCAACATTTTTACAGGACGTACCACGCTTCCTTTCACATCCGTCAAATACAGCTGAACGGTTTCTACTGCTTTCCTGTTACCGATATTGGTGACAGTTACCGAAGCAGTTACGCTCTCCTCTTTTGTCATGGTTTCCTGACTTACTGTTACCTCGGAAAACTCAAAGGTAGTATAGGTCAAACCATAACCGAAAGGATATAACGGATAAATCGACTCATCAATATAACCGTGGATATATCCTACTGCAGTTCCTTCTTCATTAGGTCTGCCGGTGCGGAATTTATTATAGAAAATCGGCACCTGACCAACACTTCTCGGAAGACACATGGAAAGCTTTCCTTCCGGCATCACATCTCCGCATAAAACATCTGCAACGGCAGCTCCGCCCTCCGTTCCCGGCATCCATACCATCAATACCGCCTTGGATAATTCCACCACTTCCGGAAGCACTAACGGGCGACCGGAAAACACTACGGTTACAATATTTTTGTTTGCTCTCTGCACTTCCCGAAGCAGTTTCATCTGATGCTTCGGCAGACTGATATCCGCCCGGCTGCCGCCTTCGCCGGTATATTCCCTGTGTTCCCCGAGACACAACACTACGGTTTCTGCCTCTTTTGCATTTTCTACTGCTTCTGCCAGTAACATTTCCAACTCTTTAGCAGAATAAGACTCCTTTTTGCCGAATTTGGTCTGCTTGTCCTCGTCCTGCATAAAGCAACCCGCTGCTGTCGAAAAACTAAAGCCCTTGTCCTTCATTCCCTGCTTTATACTCACACCAAGTTCCGGTCGTTTCGGGAAGGACCAGGCACCATACATTTCTACCGTATCCGCATAAGGGCCAATCAGTGCCACTTTTTTTGCTGATGCTTTATCCAGCGGCAACATTTCTTCATTCTTTAAAAGGACAAAGGACTTGGCCGCCATCTCCCTTGCCAGATTCCGATGCTCCCGGCAAAGTAACACTTCCCTCTCTTTTTCTACGGAACCATCTTTAAACGGATTTTCAAACAAGCCCAGATCATTTTTTAATTTCAACACCCTCATGGCGCCTTCGTCCACCAGTCGTTCCTCTACTTCTCCGGTGCGGACCAGTTCTGCCAGATATCTGATATAGGCATTGGACACCATGTCCATATCCACACCGGCTAGAATTGCCAGTTTTGCCGCCTCTCTGCTGTCTTCGGCAATCCCATGGGAAATCATTTCATCCACTGCGGAATAATCGGAAATCAGCAGACCGTCAAAGCCCATTTCTTCCCGGAGGACTTTGCGCATCAACCATTTGTTTCCGGAAGACGGAATGCGGTTTAAGGTATTGAAGGATGTCATTACCATGACGCATCCCTCCTCAATGGCCGCCTGATAAGCCGGAAAATAGTCCTCCCGTAAGGTCCGTTCGGAAAGCTCCACATTTTCGTATTCTCTACCGCCCAGCGGTGCCCCGTAAGCCGCAAAATGCTTCACACAGCCGGCAATATTCCCTTCCGTTGTTAAATTGACTTTCTCTCCCTTACCGCTGCCCTGGTAGCCGCGGACCATAGCCCGGCCCAGTACTGCGTTTAAGTAAGGGTCCTCTCCGGTGGATTCCATCACTCTTCCCCAGCGGGCATCCCGCACCAAATCTAACATTGGAGAAAAGGTCACATGCAGACCGGAAGCCGTTGCTTCCTTTGCCGCTACTCTTGCCGCCTGCTCTACCAGCTCCGGCGAAAAGGTACAGCCCTGCGCCAAAGGAATCGGAAAAATCGTTTCCATACCATTAATGACGTCATACATCAGAAGTAACGGAATATGGTGGGGATGCTTTTCCATAAACTCCGCTTGCAATTCTCTTAAATTTTCTGCTCCGGTCAGACCCAGCACGGAGCCCACCAGACTCTTTTGTTCTTCCGATAAGTGCAGGTTGTCAATCACTCCGGTCACCAGACCTTCCTTTGCAATCATTCCCGCCGGAATCTGCACCATCTGTCCCACTTTTTCTTCCAGGGTCATATCCTTTAATAACGCTTCTAACTGTGTATATTCCATACTAAAATCCTTTCTTACGTATTCCGGTTTTCCCCATTATATCATAGTTTCTTTCTGATGGATAGAACAAATGCCGAAGTCATGTTTCCACTCCTTCGGCATATCCCCTGACCTATGTAAAACTCAGTTCTTTCTTCTCTTCAAATTCCATAATCAGTAAATCCTCAATAACATCCTTTAAATGTACCGGAAACACCTGGTTTTTTTTCAGTATCTGAAGAAATTTTTCTATTCGGTGCTTTTTCGTGGTAATCCCATTTACTTCATTCGAATCCACCAGTTTTTCCAAAACGTATAAGCTGCACCGGATTCCGTATCCTGCCGCCTCACCGGTCTCATCATCTTCTTCCGTAATAGAATACTTTAGAACATAGTTCGCCTCACTTTCTTTTGTGCATGTGCTGTTTGCAAGTAACATTTTATAACCCTCCGTCTAATAAAAATAAGCCAAATACTTCCAAATTATATTCCAATACTTGACAATTCTCAATATCACTGGTAACATTTGTTTTGTGGATAAAAATTCCAATATATGTCATGAATGACACAGGGGGTTACATTTTGTTAAGCATACGTTTAAAACAAGCATTATCAGAAAGAAATATGACCTGGCAAAAATGTGCCGAAATGGCTGAGATTCCAATGGAAACCATGCGAAATCTCTATTACGGAAAAGTAAAGGATCCCAAAGTTTCTACCCTTTTAAATATTGCACAGGTTCTGCATACCTCTGTCAACTGGCTTATGGGAGAAAATGTCTGTTCCGAAGAAGAAAATATGTTATTAGTCAATTATCGTCACTGCGGCATGCACGGTAAAAATGTCATTCAGCAAGTTGCCCGATACGAAGCCCTTACGGCATTGGAAGAGAGGGAGGCTCCCGGAAAGCACCTGATTCCCTGTTTGGTTCCGGACAACCGGGTTTGTGACGGTTCCCGTTACGGTGTCGTGGAAACCAAATCCATTTCCACCAGCCAATCCGATGCCTTTATGGCATTATATGTACCAAACAATAACTGGGCACCTCGGTATTGCAAACACGATATCGTTCTTTTACATAACCGTTTTCCTCTGCCGGAGGAAGAGGCCCTGTTTATTTATCAGGAAAGAATATTTTACCGGAAATACATTGAGAACGAACATGGCCACATTCTGCGCTGTATCAACGGAAGAAATGCGGACTTAACCTTTAAGCGGATGGATGACCAGTCTCTTCTTTTTATCGGCACTGCCCTAGGAATCATACGAGCATAAAAAACCGGGGACATCTCTACGATATCCCCGTTTTTCATTTTACCGCTTATTCACACACTGCCGTTACCGGAGTTCCCTTGCTCAATAAACCTGCGCCCTTATACGCGTACACTCTGTAAGAATAGGTAAGCCCGTTGACTACATTTTTATCTGTATACTTTAGTTCATTTCCCTGAAGCACAAAGGTGCAGGATCTCCATTCATAATCCGTTGCCGGACTCATGCAGTAAACCTCATAAAAGGTTGCCTCCGGCACTGCCTCCCAGGTTAACACATTCCCCTCCTCGGTTTGGGAAAGCTTCGGCTCTGTCTGAATCGTTGTTCTGGTCTTCACCTCCACGCCGGTGCAGTTTGCACTCTGCATATAGGTTCTGGAAGTTTCTTTTCTTCTTGTTGCGGCCGTTACACCAAAGGTATAGGTACTTCCCGGTGTCAAGTCACGAATTACATAATAGCCCTTACCGCTTTCCACGAAATCATATTTCTTCCAGGTATCTGCAACCTTGTTGTACTGATAAATTATGTATTCTGTATCTACAGCTTTCTCCCAGGATACAATCGCGGTGGTGGAGTCGGCATAATCTAACTTTACTCCGGTAACATCCGCCGGCATGGTAAATCTGCCATCGCTTGCCGGACAGCTTTTCTTCATTGTCACCTTTTTTGCATCTTCCAAGGCATTTGCTTCCACATTATCCGTATATGCGTTCAGATATAAATTAGTGCCGGACCAAACTGCCAGGTCTTCCCATTGCTTTTCATATTCACGGTAAATGTAGGACTGGCCGTAGGTTGGGGTCATATCTGTCTGACTTGCGTCACTTTTTGCCACGCCGCAATACTCTCCCTTTGCCGTTTTCAGGGATGCCACTACCGAATAGGATTCACCTTCGGACAAATAAATTGCCTTTTCCAAAGGAATAATCCGAAAGCCCGGAGCATCAAATTTACCCTTCAGGGTTGCAACCAGGGTGCCACTTTCCGGGTTATTGTTATCTCTTACGTTTTTATATATTTTAATTACATAATCCGCTGTTTGGAAGGTATAAAGGGAAACTCCCGTTAATTCTTCCCCGCCGTTTTCATTTGCCTGGGCAGTAAAAATATTGGCAACCTTTTCATAAGAACAGCCGTTGTGGTTGTTGAGCCAGTCGGTTTCTCCGTTTGGCTTATTTCCCAAATAGGAGGTTACCTGAAATGCGTTCTGGTACAGATTGTCCGCATACTTGCCCGGTTCCATGTCGTAAATGGCATATTCTGCTCTTTCATGCAGGAAAGATGCATCATAATAGGACACATAAAAAAATCCGTTGTCACCCCAATCTTCGCCCCAAGAGTTCTTTACAATCCAGGCACCATCGCCTGCCGGAATATTCTTGAAATTCTTTTTGGAATACGTGTCATCCCAGCCCACAATACAAACCATATGGTTGATAGACCGTGCTTCCACGTTGTACCATGCGCTGGTTTCTGCATTATAGTAAGACTCGTCGGTAAAAAAGTCTGTTACTACAGAGCCATAGGTCATAATTGCCTTTTTTACCGCGTCTCTTTCCGGCACTTTCATCATGCGGAATTCTTTCATGTAATATTTTCCGGTATAAGCCAAAGATTCATCCAGACGGGTATCGTTGGTTACATCTACAAAGTCCACAGGAACCAGAGACTCTTCAATCGGAGATAATCCGGTGCCCATCAGTGCACCTACCACAAAGTTTCTGCCTCCGTTTAACACATCGTGCTTTCCGCTAAACATCATATGCTGCTGTCCCAGCGGGTCCATCGCGGAGTTGAAGCGGAAGCATCCGATTTGTATTTCCGAAAAATCCAGTGTCGGATCTGCACCATTATTCTGTATCAGCTCTGTTTCCATGGCAGAAACCGTTGAAAATGCCCAACACAGATTGGTGTTTCCCTGATCTTCTGCAGGTGTCACGCTGGTGCTCCTGTATTTTTTAGGCAGCTCTTCTGCATAGGCGCTGTTGCTCGGAGCCAGTGCCAGCAGCATACAAATCATAAGTATCCAGGTACAAAGTCTTCTCTTCATGTTTTTTCCCTCTTTCCTTTCCGGCATTGCCGTTGTGTGTTTTCCATCTGCCTGAATTTTATCATTTTTGTATTCCTTTTGCAACTATTGTCAGACAATTTTACACTCGCAGTGTAAAAGAGTTTCCTAAGGTTTCATAAATAGTCCGATTTCCGGTTTATATACACTAAAAACCATAAATGCTATCAAAAAAGCATACATACTGTAGCGCAACATCTTTGGATCCGTCTGCCTGCAATTCTCGGTCAGCCGGTACACTACCAGGTATGCTACCAGCACACTGACAATATAAACTGCAATATTCAGCCAGGCCACATCAAATCCCAGAATACCGGTATACGTATAAAACAGCACCGGAATCATCATAAGACCTACCAGTATTCCCTGAAACATGGCATTATAAATGCAGGGAAACTGCTCCTCCATTCTCTTTCCTGCTATCAGGGCATACGCAAGCATCGGGAAAAATATCAGTTTCATGTGTTCCCAGACGGACTCATCCACCGGAAAGAACAAGCCTACCAGAAAATTGTTGCCGCTCCATTCGTAGACAAAGTGGGAAAGAATACCAAGAATCATGGTGAGAATTGCGCCAATAACGCAGAAACGTTTTCGTTGAATCATAAAACCCCCGAA
>JAZQJL010000145.1:0-4119 GCA_045541595.1 Lachnospiraceae bacterium
TGGTGCGTGTCCTTAGGCTCCCAGCTTTCCATGGATTTACGCCGCAAGCTGTACACTAAAATCCAGCGGCTTTCCATGAGCTTTATGAACAAGCGGAAGCCCGGTGAACTGATGAACCGTGTCTCCAGTGATACGGCCCAGATCCGTCGTTTTATGGAAGAAGTGTTCGGTGGTATGCTGTCGGCTCTGATTACCATGATTGCATCCCTGGTTATTATGATTTCCATTAATGCAAAGATGACCTTGTATTCCACTTCCCTGATTGTGCTGGTGTTTGTCATTACCCGTTTGTTCTGGAGCTTTATCCACAAGATATTCCATATGCAGTGGGTAAAGGACGATAAACTGCGCAGTGGCTTGCAGGATGTTATCTCCGGCATGCGTGTGGTAAAATCCTTCGGTCAGGAGGATGCAGAGGTGGAAAAGTTTAAAAATCTCACCACTGATTTTGCCAAGGTGCAGAAAAAGAACGAAACCTTTTGGGCCCTGTTTTATCCGATGCTCACCTTCATCATGGGTGTGGGCTCCTATATTGCCATTTATTTTGGTGGCGTAGATGTGCTGGAAGGCAACATGACCGTAGGTACATTGATGCAATTTGTAACCTATACCGGATACCTGTACGGCCCTCTTGGCTGGATGACCCATCTGCCTCGAAGCGTGATGCAGATGATTACCAGCTTAAACCGTATTTACGATGTGTTGGATGAGGAGCCGGCCATTAAAGACGGCGCAGAAGCAAAGGATGTGGAAATTCAGGGTGATATCAGCTTTAAGGATGTAACCTTTGGCTACAACTCCTATGATCCGGTTTTGGAGCATATTGATTTAGAAGTAAAGAAGGGCGAAATGATTGGCCTGGTGGGTGCTTCCGGCACCGGAAAATCTACTATGATCAACCTGATTATGCGCCTGTATGATGTAGACCGTGGTGCCATTTTGGTGGATGGTGTGGATGTCCGCGAAATTAAGCAGGAATCCTTCCATGACCAGATTGGTGTGGTACTGCAGGAAACATTTCTGTTCTCCGGCACCATTTTGAATAATCTCCGCTTCGCTAACCCGAAGGCTACCATGGAAGAGGTAATCCGGGCGGCAAAGGCGGCCAATGCCCACGACTTTATTGTAAAAACGCCGGACGGCTACAATACCTATGTGGGTGAGCGCGGTTTCAATTTATCCGGTGGAGAGCGCCAGAGAATTGCCATTGCCAGAGCTATTTTAACTAATCCGAGACTTTTGATTCTGGACGAGGCAACCTCTGCCTTAGATACGGAAAGTGAATATTTAATCCAACAGGCGTTAGACCGTTTGACGGAGGGAAGAACGACCTTTGCCATTGCACACCGTTTGTCTACCCTTCGCAATGCAGACCGCCTGGTGGTAATCGACGGGCATTCCATTGCCGAGGTTGGTACCCACGATGAATTGATGGAGAAGAAGGGAATTTACCATGGTTTAGTTACGGCGCAGTTGCAGATGGCAAAGCTGTAATAATTTTGTTTTAGGGCTTCGTTGTTTTATCAGGAGCGCCTTCGATTTTATTCTACCAAAACCCGCTCTCGCTACCATCGAAACGTAGCCTCACTAGGCTCGTGCAACTTGCAGTCGCATCACCTCGCCAAGTGAGGACGTTTCTCCAGGGTTTTGTACGAATAAAATCAAAGGCACTCCTTTGCTAAAACAGTGAAATGCCTAAAAGAAAATTATTACAGCAAAATGAGGTGTAAAAGCCGGGGATGCAACTGATTGTAACATAAAAATGTTACATTTGATTGCGGGATTGTTTTACTTATGTTATGGTATTCTCAGAGTTGAAAAGATACAATTTGAGTATTATCGCGAGGAGGTACTCAATATGAGATTTGAAGAAAAAATTGTAGAGTTAAGAAAAGCGAAGGGGTTATCCCAGGAGGAACTGGCGGAGCAGCTGGGAGTATCCCGACAGGCGGTGTCCCGGTGGGAACTTGGAAATACGTTGCCGGATATTACAAATCTGGTACAGCTGTGTGAACTGTTTGGTGTCAGTGCAGACTATCTGGTAAAAGAGGAAGTAAACCGTACCTGTACAGAGAGCGGAACCGAAAAAGAATCGGAAACAGATTCTGAAAAGTCAAAAAAGAAAGCCAGAACTCTGGCCCGGATAGCGAAAGAACGTGCAAAAAAACAGCAAATGGCAAGAACCTGCTATTATGCCGGTTGGATTATGGCAGTTGCCTGTATCAGTTTTTCCATTGCTTCTTTGATAAACTCGGATAGAGTGGAATCCACCATATGTATTGTGCAATGCATCTGTACACTTCTTTATTTCGGCTTATATGCGTGGGCGGTAAAGAAAATTGAAAAACTGGATATGGAGAAAGAACATGAAGAGGATTCTGAATTTTAATTTTATTACAATAGTAATTTTAGTAGGACTGCTTGTGCTGGCTACGGGGCTTGCCTGGGTCAGCTTATCGGAAGTTTCTGCAACTGTGAGTAATGACATTGAGGAACTGCATGATCCCAATGATGACGGTGAAATAGATGATGTGGAAGGCTGGGGCTTTATATTTGGCGGTTCGCTATTGGGTCTGGCAGCATTATCTGTGGCTTTCATAAAGCTGGTATGTGTACTGGGTACAGGCCTTTTTGTATTATTGGTGATGGTGCCGGCTGTCATTGCAAGGCTGATTTACAGGCCGGAGAAAGGCAGAATCCTGGCATACCGGATTCTCATGTTTTTTAGCTATGCAGGGACAAGTATACTGGCGTTCTTTTTAGGAAACATAATTTTTGCAGGAAGGCTGACTGTTGTTACGGTTGTTTTGTCGGTATTGTTTTTATACACCGTAGCAGTGTTGATTTTAGGAATTCGCAATACATATACTAAGAGAATAAGCAGTGAACAGATGATAAACGAATAAAAGATAAAGAGCAAACAAAAGGAGGCTTACATGAACACAACAGATTGTATTAAAACGAGAAGAAGTATCAGATCCTACAAAGAAGATCAGATTCCGCAGGAGGTAATCCGGGAAGTGGTGGAGTTATCCCGCTTTGCTCCAAGCTGGAAGAACACCCAGATTGCCCGTTACTATGTGGTGCAGGACGTCGCATTAAAGCAGCATATTGCGGAAAACTGCATGATGGGATTTACATTTAACACAAATACGTTGACAAAGGCTCCGGCCCTGGTGGTATTGGCTTACGTGGAAAAGCGCTGTGGCTATGAAAGAGACGGTTCTTTCAGTACACCAAAGGAAGACCGCTGGGAAATGTTTGATGCCGGAATTGCAACCCAGACCTTTTGCCTGGCAGCCCACGAAAAGGGTCTTGGCACCTGCATTATGGGTATCTTTGATGAGGAAAAAATTGCAGAAGCGATTTCTCTTCCGGAAGGCCAGAAGGTTGGCGCTGTGATTGCCATCGGCTATCCGGCGGATGAACCGGCGGCACCGGCAAGAAAAGAAGTGGAACAGCTGGTGCAGTTTTTATAAAAAATATTGAGATTCTTGCGAAAAAGTTGCAGGAATCTCTTTTTTAATATTTCTTAAACAATTCCCGAACATTTCACCAATAAATCTAGTGTATTCTAACATCATCAACAGGAAATACTGAAACAAAAACAAGTTTAAAAGAAATTGGAGGATTACGACG
This sequence comes from Lachnospiraceae bacterium, assembly GCA_045541595.1. Lineage (GTDB taxonomy): Bacteria > Bacillota > Clostridia > Lachnospirales > Lachnospiraceae > SIG299. The sequence goes on from JAZQJL010000145.1 coordinate 3,640, forward strand.
ATGATGAGAGAAAAAGATGCATATCAGATTATGGATGAAATGGAAAAGAATGGTGTTGACATGAAGGAGGAGCTCAAGGAAGCTGCTAAGGAACTGCCGGAAATGATTAAGGAAAACGTGACGGAGGGCTACAAGAAAATCGAAGATGCGGTAGTGGACGGTTACAAAAAGATTGAGGATGCAGTAGTCAGTGGCTATAAAAAAATCGAAGAAGGCGCTGTAGAAGGCTTCAACAAGGTAACTGACAAGGCAGTAGAAAAGTTATTCGCAAAAGAGGGCGAAACTGTAGAGGAGGCAAAGGAACGGCTCTCCGGAAAGAAGAAGTTTTAATTTTAGAAAAACGTTTGTACTTTTACTCAAAATCCGCTATACTATAAAGTTAGTATAGTGGATTTTTTGTATGTAAAAGGAGTAAATCCGATGAAAACAACAGAGCACATCATTAAAGCAGTAGAACCGGGTTCCATTGCGGAAGAACTG
>JAZQJL010000146.1:0-8144 GCA_045541595.1 Lachnospiraceae bacterium
ACCCTGGAGCGACGTCCTCCCTTAGCGAGGTTCAGCAACCGAAGGTTGCTCGAGCTTAGTGAGGCTACGTCGCGATGGTAGCGCGAGCGTGTTCTGGCAGGATAAAATATATCTCCCGGATTATAAAATTAAATTATAGCAGAGGCAATCTTTTATTCTTCTCGTGTGTCACCCCAGAAGAACACTACAAAAGTGCCCGGTCCGGTATGACTTCCGATTACGGTTCCGATGTTGTCAATTTCCACAGCCTTCAGGTTAGGGAATTTGTCTTCTATTAATTCTTTCAGAGTATTGGCCTCTTCCAAACATGCAGAATGGCTGATATAGCACTTGCCGCTGTAGTTTGTGCCGTTTTCGGCATGCTGCTCCATCATCTTCACAAGTTCCTCAATAGCCTTCTTCTTGCCGCGCACCTTCTGGCCTGCCTGAAGCTTGCCGTTTACATCTACGTGAATAATCGGACAAATATTTAAAATGCCGCCCACAACACCGGCCGTCTTGGACAGTCTGCCGCCCCGCACCAGATATTTAAGCTCTGTGGTAGCAACCCAGTGATGCATTTTTAACTTATTTTTCTCAATCCAGGAATAGAGTTCGTCAATGGACTTGCCGGCATCTCTCATATCTGCCAAATCGTCCATAATCAAGCCGTAGCCGGAAGCGGCGGCCAGGGAATCCACCACATAAATCTTGCGGTCCGGATAGCGCTCTGCCACCATATCTCTTGCCACGCAGGCAGAATTATGTACACCGGAAATACCGGAGGATAAGCACAGGTGAAGAACATCCTTACCTTCTTTTAAAAATCCCTCAAAATATTCTTCAAACTCAGCTACATTTACCTGGGAAGTCTTGGTGCTGGCACCATCTTCCATAGCTTTATAAAACTTATCAAATGGCATGGACTCACCCAAATCATCCGGGTAACGTTCTCCATCCAGTTCAAAGCTGAAACAGATGTATTTAATATTTCTGCGTTCAAAATGCTCTCTTGTTAAATCCGCCGTGGAACAGCAGCTTAAAATAAAATCACTCATTATAAGGTCTTCCTTTCCCATAACTTCTATAATCTACCATAACCCTGTTATGCCGTTTTAAATCCGCAATAAATACACAACAAGGTTGCATAACGTAGTTTTCATTACTACATTATACAACCTTGATATATCATTGTAAAGTAAAACTTTAGAATATTAATAAAAAGTTATACTTCTCCATAGGATTATCATTTTGCCTTTATAATAAATCAATTTTCATATCCCCGCAAGGCTTTTCCCGAAACACAGCTTTCCATTCCACTTCCTCCGCCGGCTCAAACGTCAGGGCAGAGCAGGCACTGTGGGGCCGCCGGGAACTGCCGTTACTTAAAAGAAACACCGAAGTAGGACCGTCCGCTCCGCCAATAATAGCGACGGAAGCAGCTGCAAAATCACTTTTTCCAGGTGCATTTTGGGGCTGAGATTTTGGTCGCGGTCTGTCGCTTGATTTTGTATCCTGTACCAAAAACCGTGTACCCGGCAAATCCGGCGATAGGATGTAAGTCATGGTCTTGTAATGAGTCGGGAATTCCAATTCCCCGTGATGCAGCCGTTCCATCTGTTTATTATCCATCTGCCTATCTTCTGTCTCTTCCACCGTCAAAACAAAGGTTTCTCCGGTGGCAGGACGGGTAATCGTAATACTTTCGCCAATCTCCGGGGTTATAAATCTTTTAGCCACCACGGAAACCTCCTCCGCCTTCATGGTAAGATTCAGACTTTTGACGGTTGGCTTTCTAATTGTTGTCCAGGCAAAACTGGTTCTATGGAAGGACCAGCCCCGTGTTCTATCCAGCCCATAATGCTCTATCACCTGCTCTATTTCCGGCTCGTTTGCCCAACCTCCTTCTTCCGGCCGAAGGCTTTCCGGCATCCAGCCAAAACCAATGCCGTTGCTCTGTCGCAACTGTTTTTGGTTTACCACCGCTTCTGCCCGGAAATCAATGTTGGTTGGGTTGGTGTGATGCATTTCCTCCCGGATTTCGTTGCTCCATTTGTCCTCCCGGTCTCCGTATTTCTCTATTTTCTCCAGGAATTCTTTGATTTTTGACGGCTCTATTTCCACACAGAAGTCAATCACTAAGCCTTTGTTGCAAACGTATACAGACGGCACGCGGAACACGTTGCCGTTCCAGGCAAACTGTTTATTGACAGAAATCTCTGTTCCCGGCTTGTCCTTGCTGTGCTGATGCCAGATTCCTTCACCAAAGTACACCTGCCATGGTATTTCCTGCTTTGTTTCTTCCTCTTCTCCCGTGCTTAAGCAGACCTCCGACCTTTCCTCCGGAACATATTCACGGTATTCATCCTTCCACGGAATACTCGTATAATTAAAGCGGCTCTGCAGATTCTTTATGTACTCAAAAGGAAAATCCATCGGAGTCAGATGAAGCTCTTCCGAAATGGTATAGTGAATTTCCTTCTCCTCCGGGCTGACTCTCTTTTTTGCCATATATTCTTCGAAGGTATCTTTGTTCCAGCCATGCGCCTGCTCTATGGCATCCAGTCCCGAACACATCAGCATCAGCCGCAGAAAATCTTCAAAGCTTTCCGCCAGCGGATGCACATAGTCACCGGGAAGGTTGCATGGGCTTACTGCAAATACCATGTCGCCAAAGCCTTCAATGAAGCAGTAGTGAATTCCGTCCACACCGGCCCAGCCAATCATTTTTGCTCCCTTCGGGGTGCAGAAATAATCACTGGTGGTCGGCGTCGGTTCCAAACCAATGGCAGAAAAATTGATGGAAAGATTTTTAAAAGTTTGATATAGGTCTGTCATGGTACTTCTCCTCTTTCCTCACATATCGCACCAGTGTCACAATGCACACTAAATCAACCACAATTACCACACCTACGGAGCACATACCTACAAAAATGCCGCAGGCTCCCGCAATGGCACCAATTACCGTTGGCATCAAAATGGAACCTAAGCTGGCAAAGGTCAGTATAAAGCTCCAGGCCAGCGAATATTTCTGAATCAGTTTGCCGGAAAAGGACACAGTAGTCGGATAAATACCTGCCATAGAAAAGCCAAAGCCCATGATACCGAACACAATCATGCCCATGCTCTCACTGTTAATGAGAATCAGGAAAAACAGTACCAGGCCTGCACCCATAATCGGCAAGAGCTTTTCCTTTGCAACTTTGGTGGATAACCAGGCCACCAAGAGACGGCCCGCCAGCATCATAATCCACTGCATGCTGGCCATAAGCTGGGACACGGACGCACTGAGCAAACCGGTATCCTTAAAATATGTTACCAGCCATCCGATGACACCCTGCTCTGCACATAAATAAAAGAATAATGTCACAATACAAAGGTAAAACAGAGGTTCCTTAAAAAAACCATAGTTGCCGGCTTTCTTTTCTTTTTTAGGAATCGCCAGACCGTCCATCGGAATTAAAAAGTATAATATCCAGCTGAGAATACCGATGATAAACATAAACAGAGAGGCGTAGATCCAGTTTTCCTCGCCGGAGGAAGTAAATAACATCAGCAGAATCGGGAACAGGAACGCACCCACGGAAAACATGGCATGAAGTCCATTAATAATTCCCGCCTTTCCCGGCGCCAGATTGTTAATAACGGTGTTACAAAAGTTACTGGTGGCACCTCTGGCTAGGCCGGTCAGTAAAAATGCAGCGACCAGCAACGGAACACTGCCGCTCAGCAGAATAATCAAGTAGGAAATAGCAAAGAATGCATTAAAAATTAAAATGCTTTGTTTTCTTCCGATTTTCTCTGCAAAGGCCCCGGCAAAAAAGCTGGAGAGAAAATTTCCCACGGAATGCAAGCTGACAAGCAGCCCGCAGAGTTCGTAAGACAGGCCTCTGGCATCAGAAATCAGCGGCATTAAAGAGCCAATGGACAATGCCAGCATACCGTTACAAATAAACACGATATATGTAAAAATAAATTGTATCTTTTGATATTTTTCCTGAAAGAGCATTCTGATATCCTCCTTTGTTTCAAACAGTTTGCAGTATAGAATATTTCTCTGCAAAAGTCAATAAAAGAGAGAGCCTAAGCTCTCTCAAATAAATCCGGATGGTGTTTATTTAATTTCATGCAATATAGTGCTGACGCCACCAGCTGTATGATACCGATAATGGTGTTGGAAGCAAACATGGCCACACCGCAGGCACTGTAGTCCATCTGCACCACGTGCATCAGAAGTAACAGAATCGGCACTCTGAGACCGAAGAGACGTACCATGGAAAATACCATAGTCGCCTTGGTTTTTCCGAAACCGTTAAACAATGCGTTGGCCGTATGGGAGAATCCGAGGAATGCAATGTCAAAGCACTCCCAGGCAAAGATATTGACAATCATCTCCTGATATTCTTTGCTGTTTGGTGCAAAAAACGCTGCCACCTGCTCCTTCATGGTAAACATAATAATGGTACCGATTACGCTGATCAACGTTACATAAAACAGATTGACCTTATAAAACTTACGGATTCTGGAACCGTTCTTATTGCCGTAATTCTGGCTGACGATGGTGGCACCGCAGTCTGCAGTAGTGTTGGTTATATTGGTAAACAGTCCTGCCATCGTGTTGGAAATTCCCAGTGCTCCCACACACATTTTTCCGTACTTCTCTGTAGCCGCCGCATTCACATATACCTTACCAAAGCTGAACAGGAAATTTCCGATAAATACCGGAATTGCCAGGCGGATGATGCTTCCCACTTCGTATTTACTAAAATTCCAGTCGCGGATGCGGATACGCAAAATATTGCTTTTACGGAAACACAGGAACAGTCCGCAGCTAAACAGGAATAACTGTGCAATTAATGTGGATACCGCAAGCCAGGTATTTGTTACATTTTCAAAGGGTCCGTATACAAACAAGGTAGTCAGACTCACTTTAATAATGATGACTCCAAGATTCAATATAAGAAGCTGTTTTGTATTACCCTTTGCCTTCTCCATAGAAATCATGGCGCTGTTCATAGTAGTAATTACAAGCGTCATAATCTGTACATTAAAATAACCAATGGAATTTTCAATAATGGATGGATCTGTGTTGAATAATTTAAGGAATGGCACACCGGCAGGGATAAAAACCAAGGTTACAAGGGCAACAACCATTGCTAAGGTAAACAAAGTATTTGCACAACGTCTGGCATCCGTGAGCTGCTTTGCTCCATAGCGTCTCGCAACCATAATTCCACCGCCGGTGGCCAGGGCACCCCCGATTGTAGAGATCATGTTTTTGATCTGATCTAATACTACGATGTCTGCTGCATCGCCGATTCCGGCAGATTGCACCAACATCATATCATAAATACCATAGAAATAATTACATAAATTATAGAAAACCATTGGAAGGGCAATACTTACGACAACCTTCCACATGTTTCCTTCCAACAAATATTCTCTTCGCTTTAACTGCTTCTGCTCCATTGCAGCTGTATTCATTCTTCTCATCTCACTTTCTTAACACGCCTATCGTAGCACAAAATTTCACTTATATCCACAACAAAACTTGTTTATTTTGATTTATTTTCTACAATTCTTGCGTTTTATTGTCATTTATACTATACTGTAGCAGGAGGGATGCTTATGAATCACTTAATTAGCGAAAACTATCATAAAAATTCACCGCCAAATTTTGAGCAGGTTCCAAATTCCCACTTTTTTATCAAGCGGGTAAATAATAAAAATCCTAATCGAGAATTCCTGCACCATTATCATGACTGCTACGAACTGTACTACCTGTATTCCGGTGAACGTTATTACTTTATTCAGGATAAAACTTACCATGTTACCAAAGGTTCTTTTGTACTAATCCACCCAAACGAAATTCACCGCACCGGAAATCTTGGAAGCTTTGGCTATGACCGAATGCTGATTCATTTCAGTCCGGAACTGTTGGCAGATTATCTTGCGGTGGATTCTTCCATCCAACCCTACAAGCAGCTGGAAGAGGAAGTACATTTGATTTCTCTGGAACCTCAGGAGCAAAACTTTGTGGAAACATTGCTTCATTCCATGGAATTAGAATATGAGAAGAATCATCAAAGAGAAAATGCCCATATCAAGCTGGCCTTGCTGCAACTTCTTTTATTTTTAAACAACTGTAAGCCTAACCGCCAGGATACGGCTTTAGCAGAAATCAATAACACCCAAAAGCTTATGTTTGAGATTCTGGGCTATATCAACAACCATTATTTCGAAGAGTTAACGCTGGAGACCGTCGCCGCAAAATATTATCTGAGCACCTGTTATTTTTCCCGGACATTTAAAGCGGCAACCGGATTTCACTTTGTGGAATATTTAAATAATGTACGTATTAAAGAAGCAAAGGAGCTGCTTTTAAACTCTTCTTTGACCATCAATGAAATTGCTGCCGCCGTGGGATTTCACAGCAATACCCACTTTGGCCGGGTATTTAAGCAGATTGCAGGTTGTTCCCCTTCTGCCTATAAAAAGAAAGAACTGCCGTAAGAAATTCCACGGCAGTTCTGTTATTTTTATTCTTTTGCTTTCTTTGCTTCTTCGAGCTTCTGCTGACGACGGTTCTTTACATGTTCCGGCATTGGCTGGATATCACCGGCTGCAGTCAGAGCCATCTTCGTCATCATAGGCCCAAACAACTCGTAAATCAATACCGCAAACAAAGTAATGTTACGGACTAAATTACCTTCTGCACCCAGCTCATTTGCTACTGTAGTACACATACCAAGAGCAACTCCGGCTTGCGGTAACAGGGTAATACCAAGATACTTACAAATCTGCGGAGCACATTTGGTTGCCTTGGCACTGGCAAAGGAGCCAAAATACTTTCCGAGGGAACGGAAGATGATATAAATCACGCCGATTCCCACGATAGCGATATCGGTAAATACACTGAGTTCCAGTTCCGCACCGCTAATGACGAAGAACAACGCCAGTAACGGAGAGGTCCACTTATCGGAACGTGTCATCATTTCCTCAGACAGCGGACAAATATTACAGAAAATGGTACCTAACATCATGCAGACTAACAAAGAAGAGAAGCCTACATGAACCGGTCCGATTTCAAACTTCAGGTTGGACAAAGCCACGGTTATAATTACGAAGGCAATCGTCATATTGAGGCGATTGGTATTGGAGTTAAACAGCTTTTCCAGCTGGGTCAGCAACCAGCCCATAACAGCACCCAAAACCAGGGAACATGCAATTTCCACCAGCGGATTTACGATAATGGACACCATATCCACGGTACCGCTGACCAAGGTTTTTGCAATACCAAAGGATACCGCAAATACGATAAGGCCTACCGCATCATCCAACGCTACGATTGGAAGTAACAGCTTGGTTAAAGGACCGTTTGCCTTATATTGTCTTACTACCATCAATGTTGCCGCCGGTGCGGTTGCCGTAGCAATGGCACCAAGAGTAATTAGCTGAGGCACACTTATTTTATCCGGCATCATGATATGTACTACAAGCAAAGCAAGGTCTACAAACAAGGTAGCCACCAATGCCTGGAAAATACCGATAACAAATGCCTGCTTACCGATTTTCTTTAAATCCTCCAGGCGGAATTCACTACCGATGGAAAAGGCGATAAAGCCTAATGCCACCTGGGCGATAACACCAAGAGAACCTACTTCTTCCATATTGGCAAAGCCAACGCCGTTGGCAATATGCAAACCGCCCAGGCAATATGGTCCGATAAGAACACCGGCAATAAGATAAGCCGTTACAGCCGGAAGTTTTAGTGGTTTAAATGCACGGGTCATTAAAAGACCTGCTAATAATGCAAAAGATACTGATAATAATACGTTCATAGCTACTTTCCCTCTTTTTCTTTAATATCTCTCTTCGGCGTTCATAATACGCCTATCAATGAAAGAATTCAAGAGGAAAAATGCACAAGAATTTGCATTTTTTATGAGGTTTTATGGGCATATTTCAGCATTTTATTTCTTCTTATTCTTTTTCACGCCGATAATCACTGCTACCAATGCTGCCAGAGCAATTACTCCCAGGATAATACTAACCACTGTGGCCGTATTTACTCCCTTCTTACCTTGTGTATCTGCAGCGTTTTGCTCAGGTGCAGTTGTCGGCCCTTGTGTTGGTTGTGCAGGCTCTGTAGGAGCAACGGTTGG
>JAZQJL010000147.1:0-4553 GCA_045541595.1 Lachnospiraceae bacterium
GAGTTCTGCTAATTTTGCGTTGCTGGCAATTAATTCATCAATCTTTTTCATGTACATATCAGCATCCTTTCTTGTGAAATAGTTACTACTCATATAAGTAATTACAGTATAACACTTTTTTTCTGAATTTACTATATCTAAGTTGAATTTTTATAACTTTTTTAAGTTTGCAAAGGTGGAAAGCAGTTTTTTTGTACCGTAGTGAGGAAATTCCACAGTAACTTCGTGACCATTTTTGCCTTTGACGATGGATTTTACTATACCTGTACCGAATTTGATATGAAGAACGGTGTCTCCCACATCATAGGAGAGTGGTTTTTCTGCTGCCCCCGGTGCGGGTTTGTCGAACATGGTAAAGGCATTATCTGGCTTTTTTGTGACAGAGCCCGGAGTGGCATATGGTACGGATGGTCTGGAACCACCATAGGCCGGTGAGGAAAAACTTTTTTTAGTTTCTTGAAACGAGGCCTTGGACTGCCGGATTGGGCTATCCGCAAAGGCACTACTTTGCCGGAAGGAAGAATCACCACCGGTAGGAGAAGTGACATTTAACAGATAGCGCGGAATTTCTTTAATAAAACGGGACACGGCATTGAACTGGTTTTCGCCCCGTAACATACGACGGGAAGCGGCACTTAAGTACAGTTCGTTCATGGCCCGGGTAATGCCTACATAGCAAAGACGGCGTTCTTCCTCGATTTCTGCCTCCGGATTTTCGGCATTAAGCGACATGAAACTCGGAAACAGGCCTTCTTCCATACCACACAGGAAAACGTAAGGAAACTCCAGTCCTTTGGCATTATGTAACGTCATAAGAGAAACGTAGTTGTCCGGATCTTCGTTGTCCTCTTCCTCGGAGGCGGCTTCTTCGCTGTTTAGACCACAGTATTCTAAAAAGCCGGTAAGGGACGGCAGATCTTCTGTTTGCTCGTAACGCTCGGCATAGGAAATAAGAGCGTCAATATTTTGAATACGTTCTTCTGCGGTATCCGGCTCGTCAGCCCGGAGCTCGTCCACATAACCGGTTTCCGAAAGCAGTTTTTTGATTAACTGTTTTAACGGAATATTATTCTGATTTTGCTCGTAACGCAGGCTTTCAATCAGGGCCAGGAAAGACTGGAGCTTTGCTCTGGCTCTGTCAACGGAGGATATACTTTCCACCCGTTCTAAGGCGGCATAGAGGCTGATTTCATGGGTAACCGCATATTCTTTTAAGCGGTCTATCGTAGTTAGGCCGATGCCGCGTTTTGGCACATTGATGATTCGGGTCAGGGCAATGTCATCCTTGGCATTATCGATGGTTTTTAAGTATGCAATAATGTCTTTTACTTCTTTTCTTTGGAAGAAGCTTAAGGCACCGATGGTTTTTGCCTTGATATGCTTAGCCCGCAGGGCTTTTTCAAAGACCAGGGATTGGGCATTGGTACGATAGAGTACGGCAAAATCTTTGAACAGGCAGTTATGTTCCTGAATCAGTTCTTCGATTTTGTCGGCCACAAAATTGCCTTCGTCAATATCAGATTCATAACGGGTGAAATGCACCACATTACCTTCTGCATTGTCGGTCCAGAGGGATTTTGACTTTCTGCCCCGGTTGTTGTGAATCACTTCATTGGCGGCTGCCAGAATATTTTTGGTGGAGCGGTAGTTTTGCTCCAGTTTGATCACCTTGGCATCCGGATATTCTTTTTCAAAATTTAAAATATTGTAAATATTGGCTCCGCGGAATTTGTAGATAGACTGGTCGTCGTCACCTACCACGCAGAGATTGTGCTCAATAGCACCATATTCGTTTTCAGAAACCGCCAGTAATTTGATTAGTTGGAACTGGGCAGTGTTGGTGTCCTGATATTCGTCTACCATGATGTAACGGAACCGGCGGCGGTAATAGGCCAGTACATCCGGATTGGTGCGGAATAACTCTACAGTTTTGAAGATCAAATCGTCAAAATCAAGGGCATTGTTTTCTTTTAAGCGCCGCTGGTATTCATGATAAACCTGAGAAATTTTTTTTGCGGTAAAATCGTAAGCGGTGAGAGAGTAAGCCTCGGGACTGACTAATTCGTCTTTGGCGGAGGAAATGGCGGATAAGAAAGCTTTTTCCTTCATTTGCTTTGTGTCGATTTGCAGCTGTTTTAAGACGTCTTTCATTAGGGTTTTCTGGTCGTCCGCATCATAGATGGTGAAATTACGGTCGTATCCCAGAAATTCTATAAAACGACGGAGGATGCGTACACAGGTGGAATGGAATGTGCTGACCCAGATGTTTGCGGATTGCTCACCTACGGTTTTTTCTACACGCTCCTTCATTTCTTTGGCTGCTTTATTTGTAAAAGTGATTGCCAGAATCTGATAAGGGCTTACATCCCGTTCGGAAATCAGGTAGGCAATACGATGGGTAAGTACTCTGGTTTTGCCGGAACCGGCACCTGCTAAAATAAGCAGCGGACCGCGATCATGTTTGACGGCAGCTAACTGCTCCGGATTTAAGGAATCATAGATACTCATTTGGTTTCTCCTTAATAATATCTTTCTCGAACTTCTGTTCTATTTTAACATATGTGAGGTGAAATGAAAAGGGGAAAAAGAAAAAAAGAAGATGAAAAAATATCTTGTCATATGGTTTTTAATACTATATAATAAAAATATTAGGAATACTATGTGATTTTCAGAACGATAAAATATAGAAGAGGTGGAAAAATGGAAAAGAAAAAGCGGGAGGTTTCTGAAATACGGAACCTGTTGGAGAATATCAAGAAAATTTCATATATTAAGCCAAATGAAATACCAAATATTGATTTATACATGGATCAGGTAACCACGTTCATGGATCAGCATTTGGAGAAGACCAAACGCTACAGCGAAGACAAGCTTCTCACAAAGACCATGATTAACAACTATACAAAGAATGACCTGCTTCCGTCTCCGGTAAAAAAGAAGTATTCTAAGGACCACATGGTCATGCTGATTTTTATTTACTATTTAAAGAATTTTCTTTCCATTACCGATATCCAGTCTCTGGTGCATCCTATGACGGAGCTGTTTTTTGACGGCAAAGGAGAAATTAGTCTGGACGAGATTTATGAAGAAATTTATGAAATCGAAAAAAATCAGGCAGGAACGGTTTCCAGAGATATTATCCATAAAGCAAAAGTGGCGGAGCAAACCTTTTCTGATATTGAGGATGAGGAACAGCGGGAGTATCTTCGTAAGTACGCCTATGCATGTCTGTTAAGCTATGATATCTACATGAAACGTCAGATGTTAGAACGTCTGATTGATGAGAATTTTACAGAGAAAAAAGTGAAGAGCGAAGAGAAAAAAGAGGAGTAAAAATTATCAGCAAGTCTTTACGTAAGTAAAAACTTGCTGATTTTTTATTCTTCCGTATGTTCTTGATTTACATGATCTGCAGGAAGCGGATCAATTCGTTCGAATACCATATCATATCCGTCGTTACCGTAGTTTAAAGAACGGTTTACACGGCTGATGGTAGCAGTAGATGCGCCGGTTTTTTCTGCGATTTCCAAATAAGTTTTTCTGGAACGCAGCATGGCAGCTACTTCGAAACGCTGGGATAAAGAGAGAATCTCATTTACCGTACATATATCATCAAAAAAAGCATAGCATTCGTCTTTGTCTTTTAAGCTGAGAATAGCATCAAACAGATAGTCAACAGCCGGGTTTTTAATGTTTTTCCCCATGAGTGCACCTCCTTTATTGTATACGTTGATATTTTACCACTATAACGAATTAAAGTAAAGTACTTTTTTGAAAATTCTATTTTAAAATATTTTTTTTTACAAAATTCATTTAATACTGGATTTTTTTTAGGATACGAGTTACAATGTTTCTAATATTTTTTTTGGAAGGCAGGAAACATGCATGTATGAAATCGTAAAAAAGACAGTATTGTCACCAAATATTATACTGATGGATGTAAAGGCTCCAAGAACAGCAAAACATTGTTATCCGGGACAGTTTGTTATTGTAAAAACAGATGAAAAGGGAGAAAGAGTCCCTCTCACCATTTGTGATTATAACAGAGAAGAAGGCACGGTAACTATTGTATTCCAAACGATTGGTGCTTCCACAAAAATGATGGCAGAATATGAAGTGGGTGATGCATTCCGTGACTTCGTAGGACCTTTGGGATGTAAGACTGATTTGATTGATGAAAGCCGGGAAGAACTGGCTGCAAAAAAGATGCTGTTCATTGCCGGTGGTGTGGGAACCGCTCCGGTTTATCCGCAGGTTAAATGGCTCCATGAGCAGGGAATAGATGTGGATGTTATTATCGGTGCCAGAAATAAAGACCTTATCATTTTAGAAGAAGAAATGAAAAAGGTGGCTGCAAACGTATATGTAACTACGGATGACGGTTCTTACGGAAGAATGGGAAATGTAAATGACTGTTTAAAGGCCTTACTTGCAGAAGGAAAGTCCTATGACCATATTGTGGCCATAGGCCCATTAATTATGATGAAGTTTGTTTGTCTGTTAACCAAGGAACTTGGTATTAAGACCGTTGTCAGCATGAATCCGATTATGGT
>JAZQJL010000148.1:0-3983 GCA_045541595.1 Lachnospiraceae bacterium
TCTTCCTAAGACCGCTTTGGCCTCCGACTTACTGGAAGCAGATGGGATACACAGAGGAGACTGGTGTAACCATAAAAGAGGGAATTACAGTCAAAGTGCTTGGCATAAAGGTATTTGATAATACAAGAACAGAAGCGGTGGAAACAGATCCCCTCGGTGACATTGGCACCTCCAACTTCCCAATCACCATGTCTGCGGAGGAAATGCTTCAAAAGGCGAAGGAGGAAAGCTTTTTGGTAATGGAGAACTTTGAAATTACCAATGGTGAGGCGGCTTGGAAGGAATTCTTTACAACGACCAACGCAGGAACACCGGCGTCCATTTCTGTTGCCCATTATTATACCATCAACAAGGAGACTATGTCGGAGGAACTTTATGAGAAGGAGAAAGACGAATATCCAAAGATTTTTTTTCTTAGCCTTTCTTATGACGGCAAGCAGTATACTCTTATTGAACGTCCGGGGGATATGGAGGAGGCAGAGAGAGTACGTGCTTATCCGTACCTGGTGAAGTATGAAGGAAAACCGGCTTCCGCAGCGGCCTTATTTGACCGGTATGAGTATTATGTACTGGTGCATGATGAGAATGTCACATGGAAACAATTAGAATGGGGAATGTACAGTTCGCAAATGGGAGACTATATTGACCACTACAGTATTGTGTTAAAACATATCACAGAGGAGTAGCATGGAAGACAACCAGATTATCGAATTATATTTTCGGCGGGATGAGTCAGCCCTGGCGGAAACAGCAAAAAAATACGGCAGCTTCTGTCTGAGTATTGCCATGAATGTGTTGAGCGTAAAAGAAGATGCGGAGGAATGCGTCAACGATACCTATCATAAAGCATGGAATCAGATTCCGCCTACCCGGCCGGATTCCTTTAAGGCCTTTCTGGGAAGGATTGTGCGCAACTGCTCCATCAGCAAATACCGGGCACTGCATGCAAAAAAGCGGTTTCATGGCCTGGAAATTATGCTGTCGGAATTAAATGATTGCATTCCGGCAATGACAGATGTGGAACAGACAATGGAGGCAAAGGAACTTTCAGAGTACATATCTGCCTGGCTGGAAGGGCTACCCGCAGAGGACAGAGTATTGTTTGTGCGTCGTTACTGGTATGGCGATGAGGTGCGGAACCTGGCAAAGCAATGTGGCGTCAGCGCGACACAAATGACCCAGCGGATGCTTAGGCTGCGCAGAAAGCTAAAGAAGTTCCTTACGGAGAAAGGAGTGATTCTGTGAAAAACGAAAAATTATATGATGCCATTTCTGATATCCGGGAGGAGTTTATCGAAGAAGCAGGCAATTATAAATTTAAGAAAAGAATCGGTCCCCGTCTGCTAAAATGGGGCAGTATGGCGGCCTGCTTCTGTCTGGTTATGCTGGGAGCAAGCCTGGCCATGAGCGGCTCTTCTGCTAAAAAAGGAGCTACAGATGTCGGTCACAATAGTAATCCGGTGGACAAAACGACGGTTACTCCGGCTCCGGGAGATCTGCCGGAAAAAGGCCGGATAACGGTACTGGCTTATAACGGAGCTCTATATAATGTCAGCAATGAATTAAACGAATTAAAGGCAGCCGGAATTCCGGATATTGTAACCCAAAAGGATTGCGGCTTATCTCTTGGAAATTTAAAAAAGACGGACAACGGCTATGAAGAAACCGTATCCGATACGGACATTGAGCTGTATCAGTACGCAGCGGCCTATTCTAACACAGCGGTATATGTCATTCGTGACGGTGAAGAATATATGGCCGGACTGTTTTCCAATAGCATGTCGGCAAATGATGCAAAGGACCATCGTCCGATTTCTGCTCTGTATCGTACCTACGGTGTGGAATCTGCGGAGGATGTTGCATCTGTTGTGGAGGTAAACAGCGGAAGCAGGGGATTTGCCATTGCAGATAAAATTACGGAGCAGGCGGCAATGGAGCTTTTTTATAACGCCACCGTCACGATGGAATCCCAATGCTTTAGCCAAGCAGAATTTGAAACTCTGGTGCTGAAAGAACTGCCGGAGGATGAGTATCTGACGCTTTTGGAATCCAAACGTTTTTTGTGTATCACAACAGCAGAAGGATTAAAATTTTATCTGAACTGGTATCCGGCTGCAGGATGGATGTATTCCTCCGGAACTACGGCTTACTATAAAATAACAAAAGAGATGCAGGACTGGCTGGATACTTATATGAAATAGTCATAAAAATAAAAAAATTAACGATAAACATTAAAAAGATGTTGACAAACGTAAAAATATGAAGTATGATTCCTACTGTAGGGAGCCTTGTAGTGCACGACAGGACTCTTTATGGTAGGAATTTTATTTTAGGAGGACGATTATGGATAAATTAATGAAAACATCTAAAACAGTAGATACTATTTTAAAAGTGTTGTATAAGATTTTGCAGGTGGCGGGAATTATTCTTTTGGTAAGCATCGCTATTTGCATTGTTGCACAGCTGTTGGACAAATTGCCGGCAGCAGAACTTACTGAGGTTACCGTAAGTGATGTGGAACTGGCTTTTAAGGAGCCGCTGTTAATTAACAGTAACCAGGCCATCCTTGAAATGGGCGTAACCTTGGTGCTGGCACTGGGTGTCATCACCATAACCTGCTATGTAATTAAGCTGCTCAGAAATGTTCTTGCACCGATGATAGTAGGTCAGCCTTTTGACGGAACCGTCAGCGGTAATATAAAAAAGCTTGGTATTTTGATTATTGTAAGCGGCCTTCTGCTGGATATTGCTGAATCGGTGCTGTCGAATCTGGCGTTTTATATGTATGATATTGCGGAACTGATTTTGTCCGACAATATCAGTAAAATCACGATAAACAGCGAAATCAGTATGGACAGCGTCCTGGTTGGTGTTCTGGTAATTATGCTGTCCCATGTATTCCGTTACGGGGAACAATTACAGCAGCAGGCAGATGAGACATTATAAGGAGGAATAGGATGCCGATTATTTTACGATTAGACCGTGTTATGGCGGACCGGAAGATATCTTTAAATGAACTTTCTGAAAAAGTAGGAATCGCCAACGTGAATTTATCAAAAATAAAGACCGGCAAGGTCAGCGCCATCCGCTTCTCCACATTAGAGGCGATTTGCGAGGTGCTGAACTGCCAGCCCGGTGATATTTTGGAATATCAGAAAGAAGAATAATTGCAGGAGAGGTTGTTGCAACAGGTTATTTTGCAGCAGCCTCTTCTTTTAATTTTGTCAGGGTTTCATAAAATCCCGGATACTGCTTTGAAATACTGATGGGTCTGCCGTCGCTGCCCAGCAGGCAATGGGTACTTGTGGCGGTGCAGACGGTTTTGGTATCAACCGTCATGGTGTAGCCAAGCTTAAACTTTACGGGAGAGAGTTCTAAAACATCTACGGAGATTTCCAACACATCCGGAAAGGTAGTTGTTTTTTTATAATCGCAGGAAACGCTCACCACAGGGGAAATTACGCCTTCTTCCTCAAGCTTGTCATAAGGCCAGCCGACCTCCTTTAAAAAGTGAATTCTTGCCTCCTCCATGAAGCGGATATAATTGGAATGGTGCGTGATGCCCATTTTGTCGGTTTCATAGTATTGAACGGTGTGCTTATAATTTGTCATTTTGTTATCCTCCGGAATAATTTGTGCGTTATTATCATACTACACTTTAGAAAAAAGTTCAATAAACCGGAATTTAGCCCGGTTAAGCGAAAATTAGGCGTTTAGTTACTTGAAAGTTTCCCGGTCATAAGATATGCTTAGGGTAAAGAGCATACGTTACCTAAAGGAGAGGATCATATGATAAAAACTGCTAATCCAAATGCAAGCAAAGAAGTTATACAGGTCTTGGAATATTTAGAAAGTATCCGGGGAAAAGGTCTGATTACCGGACAGCATACCCTCACTATGGCGCAGGAGGAACTGCATTACATAGAAAAAGTAACCGGCAGACTTCCGGCCCTCTGCGGGTTTGAACTGCTGGCATATTCTCC
>JAZQJL010000149.1:0-6447 GCA_045541595.1 Lachnospiraceae bacterium
CGGCCGGTTTCTAACAAGTGTTCTGATAAGGACCCGTAAAGACTACTGGACAGACATTCCGCCACACCTGAGAAATAATTTCCCGGGGCATATTCTTCAAAATATGCCAGCGGCATAATGCTGACGTCTAAGTCGCCTACCATGTTATACATGGAAAATTTCTGCCAGGACTGATAATCATAGTCATTAAAGCTGTAGCCGGTATCAATTACCACCTGCTGCTTTTCTTCATCCATTGAAATGGCCTCTTGGAATCTGTTCTGCAGTTCTTCATACCGGGCCAGATTTTTTCCGTCGTTTACAACTGCCACCGACAAAACCACATCGGGTTTTGGTGTCAGCATGGTATACAAAATGGATCCCACCACTGCCAGTACAATTACAACAACCACTATTTTTCCAAGATAATAGTCCACAAAATACCGCCGGCGTTCTTTGGAGGACATTGCCTGCCATTTGTCTTTTTCGCTGACATCCTCCTTATGGCTGTAAAGTGCCGCATCATCACCTAATACTGTTTTTTTATTCTTTAAATTCATAACACACTCCATGTTTTATTGCAAAATCCATGTTTATGTTACCACAAAGCAGTAAGAAATAAAATAAACCATTTATAAACTTTTCTACTCTTCGCCCACAATTTCTTCCACGGAATGCCGTTTAATTTTGGTTTCCATCACATACCAGAGTCCGCCTGTGACACATACGGAAGACCAGGCTCCGGCAGCAATTCCTGCCATCAGCGGAATGGCAAATTCCCGGATGGTGTCCACGCCAAGGATTGCCAGCATAATAACCATAATGGCGGTAGTCAGGGAAGAATTGATACTTCTGGACAGGGTTTCCGTTACACTTCTATCCACAATGTCAGACAGTTCCCGCTTCTCTTCGTTTTTGAGATTCTCTGCCAGGTTTTCACGGATACGGTCAAAAACAACAATGGTCGCATTGATGGAATATCCTACAATCGTAAGCATACAGGCAATGAAGGTATTTCCCACTGCAATTCTGCCAACGGCATACACAGCCAGCACAACTAATACGTCGTGCAGCAGGGCAGCAACAGCACTTGCAGCAAAATTGAAATTTTTGAAACGGATCCAAATATAAATTAACATACATACCGTTGCAATCAGTACTGCCTTAATGGCGGAGGAACGCATCTCACCGCTGACCTTGGCACTGATATTTTCCGTCTGGATTAAAGTTTCATCTACTCCGTACTCCGCAACCAAAGCTTTTGTAAGCTTGGCGCGTTGCTCCTGGGAAAGTTCCACGGTCTTGATAATATAGGTGTTTTCTCCGGTTACCTTCACAATTTCTCCGGTCAGGGAAAGAGTGTCGGATACGGTTGTTTCCAAACGCTGATTGAGCTTTTCCGTCAGTTCCTCCGGGAAAGTAACACTAAGGGAAGTACCGCCCTTAAAGTCCAAACCGTAATTTAAGCTTCCCTTTCCTTTTGCCGCAAACACGCCCATGGCAGCAAAACCTGCCAGAATAATCACTACAGATACTGCCGCAAATTTTTTGAATTTTTTCACAAACGGAAGTGTTTTTCTTTCCTTCTGGATACCGAAAAACTTTTCATGATCAAAACCAACCCCATACAGGGCATTTAAAATAAATCTGGTTACGGTGAGGGCAGTAAACATGGACAAAAGGATACCGATTGCCAGCGTGATGGCAAATCCCTTTACACCGCCGGAACCAAGAAAATATAATACAAATGCTGCAATCAGTGTAGTTACGTTACCGTCAACAATGGCAGAAAGTGCTTTACCAAAGCCAAGCTTCATGGAAGAACGTACCGTTTTTCCGGTGGCAAGCTCTTCTCTGATTCTCTGGAAAATGATAACGTTGGCATCTACCGCCATACCGATGGACAGAATGATACCCGCCATACCCTGCAGGGTGAGGGTTACATCGAACAGATTCAGGACAATAACCATCAAACCGATATAAATGGTAAGTGCCAGACCGGCTGCCAGCCCCGGAATCCGATAATATACAATCATAAACAGAAGCACCAGGGCAAAGCCCACCGCCGCAGCAAACAAGCTGGTACTGATAGCCTCTTCGCCTAACTGGGCACCGACTACCGTGGACCGGATTTCCGTTAATTCCAGCGGAAGGGCACCGATACGGATAGTGGAGGCCAGCTTATTTGCTTCATCGAAGTTACTCATGCCGGTAATGATTGCTTTACCATCGGTAATCGCGCTGTTTACGGACGGTGCGCTGATAACCTCGCCATCGTATACAATGGCAATCTGCTTTCCGATGCTCTTTCTGGTGGCATCGGCAAACTTTCCTTTTCCTTCATCGTTTAAAGTAAGAGAAACCACATATTCATTTCCCATACCGTTTTGCGCCTGCTGCATCATAGCTTCCGCCTTGGCAATGTCGGAACCTGTCAGAACCACACCGCCGGCTGCCTGGATTTCCTCCATGGTTTTGGCCAGTACAAAACAGCCCTGCTCGTAATCAAAGGAAATATTTCCGGCACCGTAAATAAAGTAAATAGAGCCGGCCTGTCCAAGCTCTTTTAAAATTTTCTCTGCATCGGATACTCCGGGAATATCTACGTTAATACGGTTGGTACCCTCCATATAAACCGCTGCTTCCGTGGAATAATTGTCGACACGAAGCTGTAGCTTATACTGGGTGTCCAGCATTTCCTCCGTGGAAGGATTTTCTTTCACGGTCTGATACGTAATACTTAATCCGCCCGCCAGATCCAGGCCCCGCTTAATATTTGCCGCGCTGAATTTTTTATCCGGTCCGATACCGACAACACTGACAAATGCCAGGGCAGCCACAATTACTGCGGTCAGCAACAGACTGAGTATTGATTTTACTTTGTGATTCATGTTCTTTTCCTCGATTTCTTTTGTTCTTCTATATTGCCATCCATATATTTTTTACAGCAGTCAAAGGCAGAAGGAATGGATATCTGCTCCTTGATTTCCTGCAGGGTGAACGGCGCACTTCCCTGCTCTATATGCTCCGGCAGGGCACAGGCCTTTGCCAGTTTGATTTCATAGCACCACATCCGCCACTCCACATGGGAAAAGATGTGTTTTCCGTCCGGAAGCCGGGTAATCTCCGCTGTCGGAAACCGCTTTTGTACCTCCGGTTCATTCAGATGTCCTTCTTCGTTCGGAAGCTCCCACATACCGGAAAGCAGTCCCGTATCCGCCCGCTTATGAAGCACAATTTCTAAAGCGGCTTCGCCATCCTGCTTAATTACATACACCGTACGTTCTTCTACTTTTCGCGCTTTTTTCGGCGGTTTTACCGGAATCTGAAGTTCCACCCCCTGATGAAACGCTTTGCAAAGATGCATCACCGGGCATTGCTCACAAAGGGGCTTACCGTTTGGCAGGCATACCGTTGCTCCAAGCTCCATCAATGATTGGTTGAAGTCTCCAGGACGGTCTTTAGGCAGGATGCTTCTGACATCTGCCTCCAGTTCTTTTTTTACTTTTTCCTTTGTAATATCGTCAAAGCTTGCCGCTACACGTTTTAACACCCGCAGTACATTACCGTCCACCGAAGGCTCCGGAATTCCGAAGGCAATGGAGGCAATGGCTCCCGCCGTGTAGGAACCGATTCCCGGCAGTTTTTGCAGTGCCCCGTAATCTGCTGGCAGTTCGCCGCCGTATTCTTCCATTACCACCCTGGCCGCTTTTTGCATATTGCGTACCCGGTTGTAATAGCCAAGGCCCTCCCACAGCTTTAACAGTTTTTCTTCTTCCGCCTCAGCCAAAGCTTTGATGTCCGGAAGCTCCGTAAGGAAGCGGTCAAAGTACCCTTTGACCGCTTCTACTCTTGTCTGCTGTAGCATAATCTCCGAAACCCATATATAATAAGGCTTCGGCTCCTCCCGCCAACGGAGGATTCTGGCATTCCGCTCATACCAGTGAAGTAAATAAGGCACTATTTCTGAATAATCGTATGTCATAACCAATCCATTCTATCTTGTGGAATAATCCATGAAGCTGATATTTAAATCCACGCTGGTTTCAATTCCGTCTACCTTACCGCTGTCGGTGTACTGCCACATGGTGTAGCCATATGGGAAATACAGATTTTCCGGAGCGCCATAATAAGCATACCAGAAATCGTATCCCTGCAGTTCCTCCAGATTCAAGTCCAAAATGCTCCAGTTTGTGCTGGAATAAATCACCGGTGTGTAGCCTGCCGCCAGAATCGTATCACAAAACGCCTTGGCGCATGCGGTTCTTTCTGCATTGGACAAGTCATTGGCACGGCCGTCTTCCCGGTATTCCGTGTCATACACTACCGGGAATGTAATGTTGTAACCCTTTAAGGCATCAATTACAATATTAGCTTCTTCAATGGCTTCTTCCACCGTAATTGCCTGGGTAAAGTAATATACACCCACCTGCAGGCCCGCATCCAGGGCACCCTTTATATTCTGCTCAAAGTAAGGGTCCATGGCACAATTTCCGGCTGCCGCAGTGCCTCGATAGCCAAGACGGATGATGGCATAATCAACCCCTGCCTTTGCTACCTTTTTCCAGTTGATATCATACTGCCACTTAGATACATCAATACCGGTCAGGGACACCTTGACGTCGTTTTCGTAATAAGCCAGGAAACCGTTTTCGTCATATTTAAAATTATTCACATCCAGGTTGTTGAACAGAATTTCTTCCCTTGCTCTGACCAGCAGACGCTCTCCGCCGTCACCGGTAACCGGAATTCTGGTAAGATATAACTCTTCTTCCGTTACCGGATTCACAATTCCCATGGAATCCACATCGCAGAAATCATCTTCCGCAAAGGCATAGAAGCTTGGTGAGCTTAAGCGGAATACATCTCTGGAGGTATAGGATACGTTGCCGCGGATTCTTCCGATATACTGCCCGTCTCCGATTTCCACAAAACTTTGCAGAATAATGCCCTTATCGGAAATTTCATAGGTCAGACGGGAATCCGTTTTCAACGCATACACATCCTCCGCCAGCTCCAAATAACAATCTGCCAGGGCAATATAATAATTTCTGCCGTCGGAAGTCAGGTCCGCCAGGACTTTGCTTCCCGCATCCAGATAACCATTCACCTTAATCAGATTGTTTAACGCCGCTTCCGGACGGATTACATAGTACTCCTGCAGAGTATTTCCGGCTACCACATGTAAGGTATCCGCCGCATCGTTACCGTCTGCCAGGAAAGAAAATGCCAGCTGTTCTCTGCCGTTTTGGCAGAAGTCGCCCACATACGGACAGAGCTTTGCCGCTTCGCCCGGGGCTGCATAATAATCCCAGTAGAAGGTTTCCGTCTTTGTTCCGTTTGAAATGATTACTTCATAAAGAGGTACCGATGACACGGTAGTAAGAGGCGCCTCATTCCGATAAGAAACCTTATATACTCCGTTGGAAAAGCTTAGGTATTCCTTACCGCCAATCTCTTCAGCAAAGGCTGTAAAGCCTCTTAAATCACCGGCATTGGCAAGCGCCGCCTCTGTTTCCAAATCTTCCAGCTTCATCAGCTTTGGCGGAAGCACTTCAACAATGGTAGGTTCCGGAGTCACGGAACTTTCTCCCTCAGAAACAGCAACCGTCGGTGTCGGAGTTCCGGTTTTTGCAGGATCATTCTCCAGTTTATCGCCACCGGTTTCTTTACTTGTAAAGTGCGAAAGAACCGCATTTCGGAAGCCTTCCGACACTTCCAGGGCCACTAAGAACCCTGTGACAAGCAGTAACAGTATGATAATCACAAGCAATACCGCCATCCATGGCTTTTTGCTCTTTTTCTTTTCTTTTGTTTCCGGCATAACCTGCATCGGCTCCTTTCTCTGCACTAATTCCCAATAAATACCGTATCGCTCCTCAAAGCGGGCATAATGTGGGGAAAATACAAGGTTTCTGTCTTCATCCGTACCGGACAGTCTGAAATTCAGGGTGTTGCCCTGACGTACCAGTATCTTGTCCGGATTCTGCTTCCATTCTTCTATGGTTCCCGCCGTAATTTCCAGCGTGTCTTTAATCTTCACTTCCTTGGTAGGAACCGTAACGTTTACACCGGTAAGGGAGGTTACCATTTCTTCCTTACCAAGCCCCGCGGACAGCACCAGATGTCCATAGGTAAAGGCGACCACATTCGGGTTGTTCGGCAACTCATGGATGGCCACCTCCGGAAGGAAGGCCACCTCTATTTCGGTAGTTCCCTTCTGCACCGGAACATAAACGAAACCGCCAAGGTCTTCTGTCAGCGGATTCTGGCCCTTTACGGTTACATAAAAACCGCCCTTGCTCCATTCCGGTTTTCGAAAGGCCAGCATGGTTTCGCCTTCCGACTCCTTCGTTACGACCACCTTCACCAACGGGTTGGCCGGTAAATCTGCCGTCATTTTTACATCCAGGCCAAGGATGTCCTGCTTTAAGCGGGAAGAAATGTACATACCAAAATACAGGGTAT
>JAZQJL010000150.1:0-11708 GCA_045541595.1 Lachnospiraceae bacterium
ATTATCACGCAGGAAGATTTCTCTCCGGGCTTCTGCCGTACGGTGGCAGAAATGGTATTTGAGCAATTTGAGCAGGACGGTGCGGTAAATCCTGCTAAAATTATAAATCACTTTGAAGATAAGGAGGAACAGACCATGGCGGCGGCTCTGTTTTCCACGGAGTTTCAGGAAGACATGGATGCAGCGGGACAGAAAAAAGCATTTGAAGACACGGTCCGCAAGGTAAAGCAGGCGGCCATCGAACAGCATATTGAGGCGGCGGTAGAGGCCGGCGATATGGAACGGTTCCAAAACCTGCTGATGGAAAAGAACAAGTATAAAAACCAGTTCAAAATTTCGGAATAGGACAGGTGTATAATAATTTTTTTGGTTGGTTACAATGTTACAAAGAGGCGTTTTTGTGAAAAAAAGGATGGATAACACAAATGGAAGAGAATGCAAATAAGTTCATGGACAAAATGAAGGAGTTACTGGCATTTGCCAAGAAGAAAAAGAATGTATTGGAGTATCAGGAAATTAATGATTTTTTAAGTGATACCGAGCTGGACGCCGGTCAGATCGAAAAAATCTACGAATTTTTGGAAAACAACGGGGTGGATATTCTCCGTGCCGAAAATTTCAGCGAAGACGAACCGGATGATTTGGAACCGGACGTGCTTTTGGATGATGAAGAAGTAGAGGATTATGCCAACATTGATATGTCCGTGCCGGAGGGTGTCAGCTTAGAGGACCCGGTCCGCATGTATTT
The DNA here is from genome assembly GCA_045541595.1 of Lachnospiraceae bacterium. Lineage (GTDB taxonomy): Bacteria > Bacillota > Clostridia > Lachnospirales > Lachnospiraceae > SIG299. The sequence continues at coordinate 749 of JAZQJL010000150.1, forward strand.
AAAGGAAATCGGTAAGGTGCCGTTACTTTCCGCAGAGGAAGAAATGGAACTGGCACAGCGTATCGAAGACGGAGATGAAGCAGCAAAGAAGCGTCTGTCCGAGGCAAACTTACGTCTGGTTGTCAGCATTGCCAAGCGGTATGTGGGCAGAGGTATGCAGTTCCTCGACCTGATTCAGGAAGGAAACCTGGGTCTTATGAAGGCGGTGGAAAAGTTTGACTTCCGCAAAGGATATAAGTTCTCTACCTACGCTACCTGGTGGATTCGTCAGGCAATTACCAGAGCCATTGCAGACCAGGCAAGAACCATCCGTATTCCGGTACACATGGTGGAAACCATCAACAAATTAATCCGCGTACAGAGACAGCTCTTGCAGGAATACGGCAGAGAGCCGGTGCCGGAAGAAATTGCAAAGGAAATGGGTGTTCCGGTGGAACGTGTCCGCGAAATCATGAAGATTTCCCAGGAACCGGTGTCTTTGGAAACCCCAATCGGTGAAGAGGAAGACAGCCATCTGGGCGATTTCGTGGAGGACGATCACGTGCCTACACCGCCGGAGGCAGCAGCATATACATTGCTTGGAGAACAGTTAAAGGAAGTGTTAGATACCTTAACTGACAGAGAACAAAAGGTACTCCGCCTGCGTTTCGGCTTAGACGACGGCCGGGCAAGAACCTTAGAGGAAGTGGGCAAAGAATTTAAGGTAACCAGAGAGCGTATCCGTCAGATTGAGGCAAAGGCACTCAGAAAGCTCCGCCATCCAAGCCGCTCCAGAAAATTAAAGGACTACTTAGATTAATGAAACCGATACAATTATCGAACCGCCTGCGGACTGCAGCAGGAATGGTCACCAAAGGAAATATTGTGGCCGATATCGGGTGCGACCATGCCTACACTTCTATTTATCTGTGTCAGGCGGGGATTGCTCCCCGGGTCATCGCTATGGACGTAAATAAAGGCCCTCTTTTGGGGGCAAAGGCCCATGTGGAGGAAGCGGGTCTGTCGGCACGGATTGACATCCGCTTGTCGGACGGGTTGCAAAAACTTCTTCCCGGCGAGGCAGACACCGTTCTGCTGTGCGGCATGGGAGGCTTGTTAATGATTAAAATTTTGTCGGATTATCCGGAGACTACCGCCTCTATGAAGGAGCTGATTTTGCAGCCCCAGTCAGAGGTGGGGGAAGTGCGGCACTTCTTACATAAGCAGGGATATCAGATTACCGGAGAGCATATGTTAAAGGAAGACGGCAAATTTTATGTTATGATGCGGGCAGTGCAGTGTAACGAACCGCAGAGCTACGAAAAAGAATGTGAATATCTGTACGGAAAGCTTCTTCTTGAGGAAAAGAACGGAGTTTTATCGGAGTATCTTGACCGGGAGCACCGCCTGCGCAGTGACGTATTAAATGCCCTTGAGGGTCAGGAAACGGAAAATGCAAAGGCACGGAAAGAATCCCTTAGCCGGGAATTTGCCCTGATTGAAGAAGCAAGAGCGCAGATGGAGAAGTAAGAAAGGTTGATGCTTAGTGAAAATTACGATATTGGGGAAAGAAAGAGACTATACCGAAGGAACCACCCTGTTGACCATTAGCCGGGAGGTGGCGGCAGAATACGCCCACCCGATTATACTTGCCATGGTAAACGGTAAATTAAAGGAACTTCGTAAATGTCCAAAGGACGGAGATACCGTAGAGTTTGTCACCATGAGTGAAGAAAACGGAATCCGCACGTATCGCAGAGGTATTATTCTTGTTTTTATGAAAGCCCTATATAAGGTTTTGGGCAGCAAAGGTCTGGAAAAAGTACGTATTGAGCATTCCATCGGTAACGGAATTTACGGAGAGCTGGAAGGAGTTGCCGTGGATGCGGACACTCTGGCACAGGTAAAACAGGAGATGGAACGTCTTGTGGCAGCAGATCTCCCCTTTGATAAAAAGGTGGTAAATACGGAAGAAGCGCAAAAAATTTTCCGTGAGCACCGGATGTTTGAAAAAGAAAAATTATTTGGCTACCGCCGGGTATCCAAAACTAATGTTTACAGCCTGGGCGGTTTTGAAGACTACTTCTACGGCTATATGCCGGCGTCTACCGGCGTGTTAACCTTGTTTGACCTGTTTCCGTACGACAAGGGCTTTATGCTTTTAGTGCCGTCAAAAAGTGCACCGGGGGTTCTTCCGGAATTTAAGGAACGTAAAAAGTTTTTTGACGTGCTGCAGGAAGGCTCCCAGTGGGGCCGTATCATGGGAGTGGAAACCGTAGGCGATATGAACGATGTGCTGGCAAGGGGCGAGCTGCAGGAAATGATTCTGGTGCAGGAAGCGTTCATGGAGAAGAAGATTGCAGACATTGCGGCCCAGATTAAAGCAAGAGGCAATGTAAAGTTTGTAATGATTGCCGGTCCGTCCTCCTCCGGAAAAACAACATTTTCCCACCGTTTGTCCATTCAGCTGAAGACGTTGGGAATGAGACCGCACCCGATTGCGGTGGATGATTATTTTGTGAACCGGGAAGACACACCAAAGCATCCGGACGGCAGCTACAACTTTGAATGTCTGGGCGCCATCGATGTGGAACAGTTCAATAAGGATATGACTGCGCTGCTTGCCGGAGAAGAGGTGGAGCTTCCGAGCTTCAACTTTAAAACCGGTATGCGTGAATATAAAGGAAATGTTAAGAAGTTAGGACCGGAGGATATTCTGGTAATTGAGGGCATTCACGGCCTCAATGATGCCCTGTCTTATAAGCTTCCGACAGAGAGTAAATTTAAAATTTACATCAGTGCGCTGACCCAGTTAAATATCGATGAACATAACCGCATACCGACTACGGATGCAAGAATGCTCCGCCGTATTGTCAGAGATGCCCGCACCCGCGGCGCGGCGGCGGTGGATACCATCCGCATGTGGCCTTCCGTGCGTATGGGCGAAGAAGAAAATATCTTCCCGTACCAGGAAAGTGCGGATGTAATGTTTAACTCCGCGCTGATTTACGAGCTGGTGTTAATTAAGCAGTTTGCAGAGCCGCTGCTGTTCTGCGTGCCAAAGGAGGCGCCGGAATATGTGGAGGCAAAACGATTGCTTAAATTCCTGGATTATTTCCTGGGGGCAGACTGCGAGAATGTGCCGAAAAACTCCATTATCCGTGAGTTTATCGGGGGTAGTTGTTTCAAAGTCTGATGGAAAATTAAATCTGTTTACAAACAAAAAGAAACGTGTTAGAATACCGTGGAGCAGCACAGACGATCGCCTGAAAGGGAGGAAAGTCCGGGCTTCACAGGGCAGGGTGCCGGATAACGTCCGGTGGAGGTGACTCCAAGACTAGTGCAATAGAAAAGAAACAGCCGGCAACCTTCGGTTGCCTGGTGATGGTGGAATGGCGGGGTAAGAGCCCACCGCTTGGCTGGTAACAGACAAGGCTGTGTAAACTCCACCCGAAGCAAGACCGAACAGGAAGCGATACGGCGGCCCGTCGTGCTTCCGGGTTGGTCGCGTTTTGTCCGGGGAACCGGGCAGAGGAGCTGTGCGGTAACGTACAGTCAAGAAAGATGATCGTTTGATACAGAACCCGGCTTATAGTGCTGCTCCATAAGAAAAGAGGTGCTTACCATGAGAAAAACTGTAGTGAGAATGTTAACTTTAAGTATAACCGCTATCCTTTTGCTTTCCGGCTGCGGTAAAGGTGACAACCGCACGGAAGAGGGAAAGGATAACCAGGTAGAAAGCATTACAAATACACCGGAACCTACTCCGACAGAAGTGCCGGAAGTTATTCCGACAGAAGCACCGGAAATTATTCCGACAGAGGCACCTCAAAATGAAACCTTGAAAATCGAGGTGGATGAAAATGGTCTGGCTACCTGGAATGCAATGCCGGATGCGAAGGAATATGAATATGTCTTTGTACGCGATGCCGTTGGATATGAAACCGGCATTTTTTCTGCCGATACTACCAGCTGCCAATTGCCGCAGGGCCTTTGTCTGCATCTTCGCGTGATTTATGCGGATGGAACAATCGGCTTTTGGGCGATTTCCGAAACCTATGGTACTTATGTAGAACCGGAAACTCCGGAAGATGTATCCGGTCAATTTTCATATATCGAGGTGGATGAAAACGGTCTGGCCACTTGGGAAGCTGTGCCGGATGCCGTAGCGTATGAATATACCTTTGTACGCGATGCCGTTGGATATGAAACCGGCGTTTTTTCTGCTGATACTACCAGCTGCCAAGTGCCACAGGGATATGCTGTGCATCTTCATGCAGTTTATGCGGATGGAACCATAGGTGCTTGGATGATTTCTGAAACCTATGGGGTGTACATAGAGCCGGTGATAACGGAAACTCCGCAGAGCCCGGGAAATCCTTGGGCAATGACGGTAGATGCGAAGGGGCTGGTAACCTGGAATGCTGTGCCGGATGCGGTATCTTATGAATACCACACGGTTCTTGACTTTACTTATATGGAGAGCGGAAGCCTTTCTGCAGACATCACCAGTTATCAATTGTTGCAGGGATATAGTCTGCATCTGCGTCCGGTCTATGCAGACGGAACCGTCGGTAGTTGGGAAACTTCTGCCACATACGGTACTTATGTGGAGCCTGAAGATCCGGTGAGTACTGATGCTCCGCCAAAACCTGAAGATAATCGGGAACTTGTAGCGAACGGTTACAGTGTGTACCGGCAGGATTTACAGTGTCTGGACGTGGTTAGCAACCTGAAATGGGATACAGTAGAAACTCGTTCCAATGGTGATGTCTATTTCGAGACGGTCCGCCCTGACGGAAAGAGTGTGGCATTTATCGGTACCGGAATTACCCTGAGCAAGGATGGCATTTCTGTTGCTCCGGGCGGACAGATAGTTTCCCTGGATGCCATCGGCCGCATCTGTGCTTACGAAGCCACCCTGAACAAGGAAAAACCATACCATTCATCTGACTGGCTGAACGTAAAAGGCGGCTATACCTTTACCGATAAGACGCAGGTGGAAAATGTGAAAGAACTTTACTGCACAGACGGCGTCGGAGTAAGCATCGGAGATGTTATCAGAGTGGCAAAAGATACTATATGGTTGAGTGTAATGGATACGCAGCCGAATTTTGCAGCGTTAGATACCATGCGCTGGAACAAGGAAACGTTTACGCTTTCCGAATTCAGCATATATTATGATGCATCGGAGGAGACCACTGCCGTAATCGGTATTGGTCTGGCTGCTGACCAGAACGGAACGTATCTGGAAGGGGAACGGTATTATGCAAAGAAAGAAACCCAGGCGGATGCGTCCAAGAATCTCTATAATTTCTACCTTGTAGTGGTACCGGAATTAAAATACGAACTGAATCCGAAGACAGTAGAAGAGCGGATGAAGCTTAACAGCTGCTCCGCGGTGTACTTCGTTGAAACAGGTAAATATACCGTAGGTGACTTAAAAGATGCAAACGGCAAGGTGCTGGATAAAAACACTGCAAAGGTGAATCCGGGCACTACCATTTCCGTTACGGTGGGTAACTACACCAAGGATGTTGCCCTTACTACCGTGGAGCGCTACGAAGGTGCATCGAATCTGCATGACCTGGTGCCTTATGTGTATCCGGAAGCAACGGGAACACTGAATACCATTGTAATCCCGATTGCATGGCGTGATGAGCCGGAGCACGCAACCGACAAGGAATGGACCATGTTCCAAGAGGAACTGGGCCGTGTTATGAACGAAGCAGGAGAGGTAACGGATTATTCGGAAGGTTTAGCTGCAAAGAATCGTTTCTCCCTCAGCCAATATTATGATATGGCATCCTACGGAAAGCTGGAGGTACAGTCCTTCCTGACAGACTGGTATGAGGCACCGTACGATTTCGCACAGATGAGTACGGAAATACCGGATAAGCAGTTTATGAAGGAAGTTATGGACTGGCTGTATAAAACGTATCCGGATATGGACTGGAGCCGCTTTGATAAAGATGCCAACGGATACTTTGATGGTATTATCCTGTTAAATGCGGGAGAAGTTACCGGTGCTTATTACCCGGGAAGCTTCAGCGGAGGTATTATGATGAGAAACTCCAGTACTCCGGAAGAAGCAGGAACAACAAAGCATCCGGCATATAATGCATATATATGTGTCAATGCATCCAGATTTAAAGAAAATGCCATGATCCATGAGTTTGGTCACATTCTCGGTCTGGAAGACTACTATGATACCACGTATGCCGGTATTGATGCGTTGGGAAGATATGACATGATGTCCGGAAATATGGGTGACTGGAATTCCTTCTCAAAATATGCAGCAGGGTGGATTACACCGGAAATCGTTACCGGCTTAAAGAGCGGTGAAAGTGTGGAAATTGAAATCGGCGCCTTTACGACCACGGGAGATGCCATTGTGATTCCTGCAGCAGGAAGCAAAGACAGCGGTTCCGTATTCTCTGAATATATCATGATAGATTTGTTTACGGATGACGGCTTGAATAAGTATGATGCGGGCCGGTTCCCTAACGGAAACCCAAGCGGTTTGGAAGGTGCAGTAGGTGTACGCATGTATCATGTAAATGCAACCATGAGAAAGAAGGAAATGTCGGAGGGCGGCAAACAGTACACCATCGGTGTGCCGCACTACTCCAACAATTATGACACCACCGGTTACGGACTATATCTTGTGGAGTTAATCCAGGCGGGAGCGTCCAATCTGTTTACCGTACCGGAGGCACATGACTGTTACCTGAACGAAAGCGACTTGTTTGGCGCAGGCAGCACATTTACCGCAGAAACGTATTCCGAATTTCTGTATGACGGAAAAATGGATACCGGAGAAGCGTTTGGATATGAGATAACTGTTGTTTCCGTGAGCGACGGAGAAGAACCTAAGGCAGTCATTTCCATTAAAAGAAAATAAGTAAAATAAAATTGGCCCTGTCCGCAAGGACGGGGCCTTATTTTGTGTAATGACGTATTTTAGAAGAAATCCGGACCTTCATTAACAGACCGGCATATTCAATATCAGAAATTCCTTCAATATAATTTGTCGGAAAGTTTTTTTTAACGCCCTGCTCCTGCAGTAGCATGGCAGCCCGGTTGTAGGCAGCGGCTGCTTCGTTTTCCGTAGCATAACGGCCTACGATAAAGTCGCCGTTGACGTGGATTTTGGTGACATAGACGTCCCGGCCTTTTAAGACCTGTTTTGTGACGCCGTGATAGCGGTTGATAATTTCGATGTTGCGGTAACGGAAGTCGGTGTCGTCACCATTTACAAAACGGAAGTCCCTGCCGGGAACCGCATAGTTTTTGATGCCGTAGCGGGAGAGAATATTCACCTGCATGCCGTAGTCCGCCACAAAAAGATGGTTGCCCCGCTTCATAATTTTGTGGTTGGAATAATAGAACAGGTCATCAACATCAAACTTGTAGCGGCAGGTCTGGCTGTAGTAATAGGTAAAGTAGCGGTTTTCCAGATAGATGGGGGTTTTGATGTAGATATTATTGTCCCGGAAGTTTAACAGCACCACCCATTTTTCAAAGGGGAGAACCTGCTGCTCCTGTCTGTAATGATCTAACAGAGTGCGGGCCGGCTGCCTGGTGGAAAACAGGGAGGAAGCCTCTAAGTAGGCTCGGTGGGCGGTCTGCTCGTCCGGAAAGCTGCCCAGGCTGATGTGCTTGCCGCCATGGGTGATGGATGCGCGGTATAAAGGACTGCCGTCCTTTTTTTTATTCAGATATACGCCGGGCAACATGTTTTTCTCCTCCAATGCCTGTAAAATATGTATAAAATACAATAAAACCGATGATTACTTATTAGTCTACACTATAAGTACAAAAATGAAAACGGGAAAATCATTGTGCAAAAATCACAAAAAATGAAGAAAAAAATAGTAAAAACGCACAAAAAGGAAAGAATCTGTTGAAAAAAGAGGTCTCTTTGTTTAGGAGATATAACGAAAATCAAAGGAAGCGATTGACAGAATGCCCATTTTTAGGTTAAACTCACTCGAAGTTGACAAATTATCGTTTTTTGAATACTTAGTTTAGGTTTGATTTGTAAAGAGAGAGGTTTAAAATGTTAGGAAAGAAAAAATGGTTCGTATGGTTCGCAGCCTTCCTGTTAGGACTGGCGGCAGAATTATTCGCACCGGAAGTAATTGTAGAGGCTGCTTTGGAACCGGTACACAATGTGCAGATGGCGGGAAGCTACGGTTCTGCTGAGAAAACCGATACCGGTTTAAAAGCAATCTGTGCCGAGGACGTCTGGAGCGGCGTGTACCAGGAGATGATGTATGGGTCCGAAATGACCAATCAGAAGCTTGCTACCATAGTACTGGCAGAAGTTAGAAAGCGTGACCTGGAACTGATGTCCAGTTCTACAGACCATATCGTAACTTATAACGGCAGAAGATTTGCCATTACGGAAGATGATTATCAGGTATTGCTTCGCATTGTGGAGGCAGAGTCCGGCGGTGAAGATATCAAGGGAAGAATGTTGGTAGCCAACGTTATTTTAAACCGTCTGGAAGTTGGCTTCGGCGGTGACACTGTTACGGAAGTTGTATTTGCGGAAGGACAGTTCTCTCCGGTGGCCAGCGGAAAGATTTTTAAGGTGACTCCTTCAGAAACAACCATCGAAGCGGTAGAGCGCGTGTTAGACGGTGAAGACTACTCTAAAGGTGCGCTTTACTTTATGTGCAGAGAACTGGCAAGCAAAAAAGGTATCCGCTGGTTTGACAAGAACCTGAAGTTCTTATTCAAGCATGGCTGCCATGAGTTCTATACAGAAAAAGATTGAGAAAAAGAATAATTTATCTTGCTAAAGCGGAAAAGTTGTGATAAGATGTGACAAACGGGTGACCGGGTGTCACGTCTTTTTCTATAACAAGGGAAGAAAAACAAGGAGGATATTATGGTTCGTTATAAGAGTACAAGAAATTCCAATATATCGGTAACAGCGTCTGAGGCTGTATTAAAGGGTCTGGCTGACGACGGCGGCTTATTTGTTCCGGATTCCATTCCGGCACTGGATGTTCCGCTCTCTGAGCTGGCAGGAAAGAGTTATCAGGAAGTGGCTTATGAGGTAATGAAGCTGTTCCTCTCTGATTATACCGAAGAAGAATTAAAGCACTGTATCAACAGCGCATATGACGATAAATTCGACACAAAGAAGATTGCTCCTTTAAAGGAAGCAGACGGTGCCTACTATCTGGAACTGTTCCACGGTGCGACCATTGCCTTCAAGGATATGGCACTTTCCATTCTTCCGCACCTTTTAACAACAGCGGCAAAGAAGCACAATATGAAGGAAGAAATCGTTATCCTCACTGCCACCTCCGGCGATACCGGTAAGGCAGCACTGGCAGGTTTCGCCGATGTACCGGGCACAAGCATCATCGTATTCTATCCAAAGGACGGCGTAAGCAAGATCCAGGAGAAGCAGATGGTAACCCAGGTGGGTGACAACACCAACGTTGTAGCAATTCACGGCAACTTTGACGATGCCCAGACCGGCGTAAAAGAAATTTTCGGTAACAAGGAGCTGTCTGCCCGCATGAAGGAGCAGGGATATCAGTTCTCCTCCGCAAACTCCATTAACATCGGCCGTCTGGTTCCTCAGGTGGTTTACTACGTATATACCTATGCAACTTTGGTGGCAGAGGGCAAGCTTGCCTGCGGTGAACCAATGAATGTTGTGGTTCCTACCGGAAATTTTGGTAACATTCTGGCTGCTTACTATGCAAAGCAGATGGGTGTGCCGGTAAAGAAGTTAATTTGCGCATCCAATGAAAATAAGGTTCTGTTTGATTTCTTCCAGACCGGTGTTTATGACAGAAAGCGTGAGTTCGTGCTGACCAGCTCTCCGTCCATGGACATTCTGGTTTCCAGTAACTTAGAGCGTCTCATCTACACCTGCGCAGGAGAGAACTCCGACGTGAACGCAGACTTAATGAAGCAGCTCAAAGAAGAGGGCAAGTACGAGATTACTGCCGACATGAAGGCAAAGCTTGCTGATTTTGCCGGTGGCTACGCAACAGAAGCAGAAACCGCAGCAACCATCCGCAAGGTTTACGAGAAGACCGGCTACGTGATTGATACCCACACTGCAGTAGCAGCAACCGTATTCTACAAATACAAAGAAGAGGCACAGGACGATACCGTTACCGTGATTGCTTCCACTGCCAGCCCATACAAATTCACAAGAAGCGTTATGGAAGCAGTAGAAAACAAGGCAACCAGCGAGGACGACTTCACACTGGTTGACAGACTTTGCGAAGTATCCGGCGTAAAGGTACCGAATGCCATTGAAGAAATCCGCAACGCCAAGGTTCGTCATACCATGGTTTGCGACAAGGATAAGATGCAGGATACCGTAACAGGTATTTTAGGATTGAAATAATATATGGAACGGAAAGGGACACTTCCGCTTTAAACCGCTAAATAAGCGTGTTTGAAGCGAGAGTGTCCCTTTTGTGACAGAAAAGTTACGCAGGTTTTATAATTTTTTTAAAAAAAGATGAAAATAAACCAATTATGACAAAACCATGCCATAGATTTGACACAAACAAGGTGCATTATTGTATCAGGTCAAACGGGGCGCAGAATCCGGAGGGGTTACTCCTAAATCGGGTGTCACATCCTAATCCGATATACGGTTTAGGTGCAGCCGCAAATGGAACAAGCAGTCCTGGTTTGAACAAAACCAAATCCAGACAGATGATTAGTAGCTGTGGGGAGGAATTTCGACAAAACCAAAAGTTCTGCCGAAAAACACTTGACCTTTGAAGACAATGTTGCTATAATCATCTTGTTATTGGAACGACTATGTCCAAGTTCTGCCCATTTTGAGAAACATGTTGGCACAGCAGCACAGCAAGTTTTGATAAATGTACAAAACAACCGACAAGTCAAAAAACCATATATTATTTAAGGAGGAAAACATGATGAAGAGTTTCTTTAAGAAGCTTGCATTCGTAATGGCTCTCGCTATGGT
>JAZQJL010000151.1:0-2402 GCA_045541595.1 Lachnospiraceae bacterium
TAACCGATTATCTCCACAGCCTGGAAGTTGGTTCCGAAATTACCGTACGCGGACCATACGGTAACCACTTTCCGGTAGAAACCGAGTTAAAGGGCAAGGATTTATTATTCATCGCCGGTGGTATCGGCCTGGCACCGCTTCGTTCCGTTATCAATTATGTAATCGATAATCGCGAGAATTACGGCAAGGTAGATATTCTCTATGGTTCCCGTTCCGCAGATGACCTGGTTCAGTTAAAGGAAATTCAGGAAGTATGGATGAATACCCCGGGAGTTAACGTTTACCTAACCATCGACCGTCCGCAGGAAGGCTGGAACGGTAATGTAGGTTTCGTTCCGGCATATCTTAAGGAATTAAACTTTGCGGCAGAGGCCAACAAGGTTGCCCTGGTTTGCGGACCGCCTATCATGATTAAGTTTGTTTTAGCAGCTCTTAAGGAAATGGGCTTTAGCGAAGAGCAGGTGTACACTACCTTAGAGCTTCGTATGAAGTGCGGTGTTGGTAAGTGCGGACGATGTAACATTGGTTCCAAGTACGTATGTAAGGATGGCCCGGTATTCCGTTTTGACGAAATCGACGAGCTTCCTAACGAATACTAGTTGCTGTTTTTCATTTACACAATAAGAGCTTTTTGATTATAATATCCGTGTCCGCCTGACTCCTCGGACAGCTGTTCGTCCCAAATGGAACAAACAAAGAAAAGATTTTGTTTGTCCATCCGGTTCGAACAGCTATCCGCTGAGATGTCGGACACTTGGATATTGTAATTCAAAAAGCTATAAAAGTTGTGTAAAGTGAAAAACAGCAAGGGCGGTATAAGTCGCCAAAAGCGAAAAGTTTCTTAGAAACTGAAAAGTTAGGTTGAAATTCCAAGAAACTGTGTTACAGTAAAGATATTTGATAGAAACAGAATTTCTTATTGTTTAGAAACAAGGAGAATTAATAAAATGGCAGATATGATTAACATTTACTTATACGGTAAAAAGTATGAAGTACCGGCAAGCTTAACCATCATGGAAGCATTTGAATATGCCGGCTATCAGTTAGTACGTGGCTGCGGCTGCAGAAACGGTTTCTGCGGTGCCTGCGCTACTATCTACAGAATCAAGGGCAAGAACGAATTAGTTGGTTGTCTTGCCTGCTCCACTAAGGTGGAGAACGACATGTGTGTAGCAACTTTACCATTCTTCCCATTAGAGAAGAAGGTGTATGACATTACAGAGATTAAGCCTACCGCACAGGTTATGATGCAGTTATATCCTGAAATTTATGCCTGCGTTGGCTGTAACGCATGTACCAAGGCTTGTACCCAGGACTTAAATGTTATGCAGTACATCGCATACGCTCAGAGAGGCGAATTCGAGAAGTGTGCGGAAGAGTCCTTCGACTGCGTAATGTGTGGCGTATGTTCCTCCCGTTGTCCGGCCGGTATTTCCCATCCGCAGGTGGCTCTTCTTGCCAGAAGACTTACCGGTAAGTACATCCGTCCGGAAGCAGAGCACTTAACCAAGAGAGTAGAAGAAATCGAAAACGGTGACTGCCGTGCGATGATTGAAGCTATCATGGCGAAGCCTCTGGAAGAAATCAAGGAACTGTACAACACCAGAGAAATTGAGAAGTAGGAGGATATCAAAGATGAGTTTAACATATACCGCAGAGATGATGGAATCCGTAAAAAAGGTAGAGGCAGGCAGAGCAGCACGTATCGGTTTTGAACCAAAGCGTATGACTGCAGATGAGAAGACCGCTTTACTTGAAAAGTTCCATCCGGACTACAATCTCGACAGTTTTGAAGAAATTAAGGTTGGTCCTAACAAGGGCCAGAAGGCTCCGAAGGAATTAGTAGAAACCCTTCAGGGCGAAAGCAGAATCAAGGGCATGAACCTTGATTTAACTAAGGTTGATTATGACGTAGACGTTCTCGTTATCGGTGGCGGCGGTGCAGGTTCTTCCGCGGCAATCGAAGCTAACGAGGCAGGCGCTAACGTTATGATTGTTACCAAGCTTCGTATCGGTGATGCCAACACTATGATGGCAGAAGGTGGTATCCAGGCAGCAGATAAGGAAAATGACTCCCCTGCACAGCACTACCTTGATGTTATGGGCGGCGGTCACTACGCAAATGTACCTGAGCTTGTTGAAAAGCTGGTTTGCGACGGGCCTCTTGCTATTAACTGGCTGGATAAATTAGGCGTTTTATTCGATAAGGATGAAAACGGCAATATGATTACCACCCATGGCGGCGGTACTTCCCGTAAGAGAATGCACGCTTGTGCAGACTACTCCGGTGCAGAAATCATGAGAGTACTTAGAGACGAAGTTATCAACAGAGGCATTCCTGTTGTTGATTACACAGCAGCAATCGAAATTATCAAGGATACAGAAGGTAAGGCAGCAGGTGC
>JAZQJL010000152.1:0-14828 GCA_045541595.1 Lachnospiraceae bacterium
CCCCGTTGACATCCGGTAGCATTTGCTGGGATACTACCGTATGCAATACCATACTCAGCTGGACACGAATCTGACCCTGCTGGGCACTTGGGAAGGAATCGAGAATACGGTCAATAGTGTTTACCGCTCCCTTCGTATGAAGCGTAGCAATTACCAGATGTCCGGTTTCTGCCGCCGTCATGGCGGTACGGATGGTTTCCGGGTCACGCATTTCGCCCATTAAAATTACATCCGGTGCCTGTCTGAGGCAAGCTCGTAACGCCGAAAGATAGTCTGCCGTATCAATGGCAACCTCTCTCTGGCTGATAATGCTTTTATCATGGCCGTGCAAATATTCAATCGGGTCTTCCAGCGTAATAATATGGGACTCCTTAGTATGATTAATCCGGTCGATGATACAGGCCTGTGTGGTGGATTTACCACTGCCTGCGGTTCCGGTTACCAGAATCATACCGCTGTTTACTTCCGCCAGTTTGATCACTTCTTCCGGAATATGCAGTTCTCTCCAGTCCGGAATATTAAATGATACCGTACGGATAACCGCTGCCCAGGAACCTCTTTGACGATAGGCATTTACACGGAATCTTGCCACCCCCGGCACCGCAAAGGAGAAATCGTCGTCTCCGGTTGCCTCATAGTGCTCTGTTGTCCGCTTGGCAAGCTCATAAATTTGGCCAATGAGCTGCTTTGTATGATCCGGGTGCAAACGGTTTTCTGCCAAAGCTACAATATGGCCGTCCACTTTTTCCGTTGCGGGACTACCGGCAAGAAAAAATATATCCGACGCTCCGTCATCCACTGCTTTTTTCAAATATTCCAATACATCCATTGTATTTTCCTCCATCATTCCAAACTTCCGTCCCACACAGATAAGCTGTCGTCGGCTTTCCAATCCGTTGTGGAAACCAGCTGCCAGCGTAAAATTTGATAGGCATCCCCGTTCACACTAACTTCCACGGAAATTGCCTGCACATCGGAAACGGCACATTGATAATAATATCTGTTACCGTCAGATGTTACTCCTTCCGGTACATTGCCCATTCTCAGCTGCGCCAGAATTTCCTCCGCCCGGGCATCTGCTTCATAAAACTTTTGTACCGACCCGGCCGATGCCTCCGCCAGCCGCTTATCTGCCTGTACGGTAGACAGTCCGAGCAGGGCAAACATCGTCAGACACAGTACTGCAAAAATGACAAGCAGGGAGCTGCCGCCCACTGCCGGTGGTGCTTCCCGTTTACTCACTTTGCATCACCTCCGTCTGTCCTGCCGCCGGTATGGTGAACAATTCTTCCCCCTCAAGCTCTGACACGCAAATCACGGCCCGCCATAAATTAGGGAGCTCTGATTCCGTAAAGGTAAGCTCCAGGGAATATTTTGCCTGCTTTTCTTCCGGAACTATATTCCAGTCCTTGTCAAACAGGGTTTTATAAACCTCCCCGTCCTGCACTACGGCATATTCTTCCATATACTGTTTAAGACCGCCGCTTTTCAAGGTTTCCGCAGCATTCTGCGCTTCCACCACCGCACGGTTCTTTGCTTCCATTTTATTTGATATCTGTCCGGATAAAACAAAGGCCTGCAGGCACAATGCCGCAGCAAGAGCAAAAATCAGCACCATTACAATTTGTTCCATCATAACCAATGGAGCCTTACTTCTCATTGCCCTTTTCCTCCTTTGTACTGCGTAATGCCAGTTTAAATTCTGTTTTTTCGCCTTCGGCATCCGTTACTGCAACATACAGACAGTTTTCCTCCATGGAAAAATCCACCTGCTCTGCCTCCAGGATACATTCCCCGTCCTCCGGTGAAAACTCGCCTTTAGCCTCGGAAAACAGTTCCCGAAGATAACCGTCATAGCAATAAATTCTCGTGATATATTCTTTTTCTGACATCCAATCGGTCAGTTCCAATGCTTCCACACCACCAAAATCCCCAATGCGGACTGCACCCTGTGTGTCCGCCTGACGTACCTTGGTTGCGATGTATTGCGGCACGGTACGTGTTCCGTAAGTTCCCTGCTGCCGCTCCACCAGCCGCTTATAGGCTCCGGCTCCGGTCAGAAGCACTGCAAGAATACATATGGCAAACACGCCAAACAGCACCAAAACCAACAATCCTTCAATATGTGATTTATGTTCTTTCTTATTCATCTGCTCTTTCCAATACAGTAATGTCCGGCATGAGATTTTCCGCAAATACATCATAAATTACAATGTAGCGGCTCTCATCAATCTGGATTCCGTAATGTTCCTTCATATAATCTACATCCGGCGGGTAAATTCCCTCCGTGGCATAACAGGCCACCGCACAGCGCTTTAATGCCTGTTCCAGCTGTGCCTTTCCTTCTTCTCCGTTTCCTGCCTGCAAATTATGTAATGCGGCAAGAAAGCAAATCAGAATCACTGCCACCAAAACAGGAAACAGTATTCCGCGGGCACCGCCCTGCAGTTTCTTCCTCATATCATCACCCAATCGCTTCCATAATGTTCATCAGCGGCAGCATTACCGATAACAGGATAATGCCCACTAAGATAGAGGTTACCAGCACCAGCGTTGGTTCTACCTTCTCTACCCTTGCTGCCAATGCAAGTTCCGCATCTTCCGACATACGGTCCGCAATTTCTACCATAACCGCATCGCCGTTTCCGCTCTGCATACCAAGGCTTAACAAACGGCACATGGCCGGTGGAAACACATCCGTTTTCTTTAATGCCTCTGCCAGAGGAATTCCGCCCAGCAGTTCTTCTTTACAGTTTAAGCAACGCTCTTTTGCTGTCGGCACATCCTTCAGCACTTCTGCTGCCAGCTCCATTGTTTCTTCTAAAGGAAGACCGCTGGAAAGCCCCATGGAAATGGCCTGGGCAAAGGCAGCATCATTCATTTTTCTCATGACGCCCTTATCACCTGTTTTCTTACGCAACAAGGTGGTAACATGACTCCGGAACTTTTCACTGACGGAAAATGCAATAACCAGTGCGATTACAAGCGCCATAAGCACGCAAAGTACCGGCATAATCTTATTAAGAAACAGACCTAATGTTAAAAGTCCGCCCGCAAGGCCGCCAAGTTCACCACCCAGTGATGCATATACAGACTGGAAAATCGGCAATACCTGTGTCAGCAGGATAACAATGACAATCAGCATTAATAGTAACAAAACCGAAGGATATAGTAATGCACTGCGCACCCGGTTATTCATCCGGTCTCTGCCTTCATAATATTTCTTTAATGCCAGAAGAGACTCCTCCAAACGGCCGGAGGTTTCTCCTACGCTTAAAATGCCCTGGACATACACCGGGAAGCATTCTGCATTTTTTATAATATCTGACAAAGGAAGGCCTTCATCTGCCTGCTCTGCCATTTTAGAAAGGCACGCCTTCCAGGCTCCTTCCTTTTCTTCTTCCGCCAATAAATTTAAGCCATCTCCAACCCTGACTCCGGAATGTACCAGCCATGCCAGTTCCTGACAGAAAGACGCAATTTCACGATAATTCAGCTGTCTCATAAGAATCCTCTCCGTTTTCAAAGGAAAATACCCGCCCGCAAATTACGGGCAGAGGATTTGTCCTCATTAGTAAATATATTTTTCTGTATAATTGGAACCGTCACCGATGTATTCCATAATTGCTTCACTCCGTTTACTGGAGGAGGCAAAGGTCGGGTCCATGCGCTTCCATGTGGTTCCGTCAAAATAAATGGCACTGTCAATCCAGCCGTCTTTTTCCGAATAAACGCTGATCCATGCATGATAGACTTCTCCTGCATAGCCCACTACCAGTTTACACGGAACCGACTGGCTTCGTAACATTCCTGTCATCAAGGCCGCATAGTCAAAGCAAATTCCCTTTTTAGATGCTAACACCTTATCAAGCTCCGGAAGATAGCCGCTCTTTACGGTTGCCGCCAGCTCCGTATCATAGGAAATATTGTTTACCACGTATTCGTATACAGCCTGCACTTTTTCCAGCTCCGTAGCCTTTCCCTTGGTAAGTTCTGCTGCCAGGCGGATGGTTTCCGTTGCATCGCCGTAGTCTACATACTGATTTGGCCGGATAAACGGAGCAAACTCATCTTCCATTGCCACGGTAACGCCGGCAGAAAGGACGGTGGCATATTTCTTGCCTTCCGCATTTTCAAAAACAGTAACCTTATAGTCTCCGTTACCGTCTGACAGCGGGAAGGTTTCCCAGTCACCCGGCCGGATGGTATAGGTGTAGGTTGTTGTAGGTCCCTTTACCTGAACCTTTAGCTTTTTATCGGTTTCCGCCGTAAATTTCACCATAACATAACCGTCGGAAAGATTGGAATAATCAATCACTGCTTTTTCACATTCTTTGACCGCCGTACCGGAAGCCACCGGCTTTAAGATATCCGGAAGGGCAGGCTCCTGGGCAATCACATCCTGTTCCGAAATAACCGCTCCAAGCACCTTCTCATCCACAAACATGGAATTTCCCGATGCCTCCTGACCGCAACCGGACAACAGCACCGCTGCCAACAACAAACTGATTAACTTCTTTTTACTCATTCTCATCACCCTGTTCCTGATTATCTAATTTCTTTCTGTACTCTGCCGGGCTTTCACCCACATATTTCTTAAACTTCTTGTGGAAATAGTCTACATTTTTGTAGCCGACCATTTCCGCAATTTCATACACTTTATGCTTATTTTCCACCAGCAGCTCAATGGCGTGTCTGATACGCACCTGATCCACATAGGAATTAAAGCTTTCTCCCACGGTTTTGTTAAAAATCTTTCCGAGATAGGAGCTGTTGTAACCAAACAGCGCAGCAATTCCCTCCAGCTTGATGTTAGACGAATAATTGTGCTCAATATAGTACAGGATATCATCCAGCACACTGTCTCTGGAAGAGTTTCCGATGGAATTCATAACATTTTCAAATTGTTCTGCCAGATAGTCTGTAATCTCATACAGGTAATTTTGCTCATTGATAAACGCAATGCTGTCCTGATTAGAGTCAAAGGGAATGGATACCGCATTGTACCGGTGACTCATGTTTTCTTTTACCTGAAGGTACAGGTCTGTAATAAATAACTTTAAGGAAGTGATATCTGTATCCATATGATACAGATAGTTTTCTAACTCCTGCAGGGTTTCCAAAACCTTGCGGCGGTTGAAGGTCTGCAAAAAGTCGGTCAGCTTTGTGCAGTATGCTTCCACCTGCAATGTATCCATGGAAAGTTTTTCTTCCTGCTGCTTAGGCAGTTCCGTATATCCCAACACGTGTTGCCCTTTTTTACAGAAGAAACGTCGTCCCAGCAAAGCCGCTGCCTGTTCGTAGGACTCTTTTAACTCCCGGATGTTGCTTACTGTTTCTCCGTAAGAAATAAATAACGTGTCTAAGGGACTGCCTTTTTGAGGCGCTGATTCATAATGCTTTAAAAAGCGCCGGAATTTTTCAATGGCAAAGCTGCCCTTTAACAGCAATACATTTTTCCCTTTTACAACAAAGTGTTCAAAGGAATTTGTTCCGCTGTCTGCCACCATAAACATATCCGCAAACTGGTACGGCAGTTCCACCTCACCAATTTGGAAGTTTTCATACATAACTACCTGATAAATCTCTGCATCCAGATTGAGTTCTGCTAAGTTTAACAGGTCATATTGTACCTCATCCTTTATAATATCCTGCAAAATTTCTTTTTTGGATTTTCTGCGGAAAAATTCGTTATCTTCGTTCTTTTGACGCTCTTCCTGAATTGCGTTGTATACTTCTTTTACAACCTTCTCCAGTTCATCTTCGTCCATAGGTTTTGTTAAATAATATTTTACACCGAATTTCATGGCCGCCTGGGCATATTTAAAGTCGGAATAGCCGCTCAAAATTACAAAAGTGCCGGTATAACCCTGACTTTTTGCCTGCTCAATAACGTCAATACCGTAAAGCTTTGGCATGCGCATATCAATTAACACCATAGACGGATGTAATCTTAAAATCTCCTGCAGGGCATCTTCCCCGTTGCCGGCCTCCCCGCAAATAGTAAATCCTAACTCGTTCCAGTCTATGATACACTTTAATCCCTCTCTGATATTTGCCTCGTCATCCGCAATAAATACGGTTTCCATGAAATCCTTCATATCGTTCTCCCTTGTAACAAAGCCTGACACTTACTATGTCTGACATATAATTATACACTAACTTTGTCAGGTTTTGCAAGATTTTCCGTGCTGCCTCCCGCAATCTACTCTCTTGCGGCCTGCTCCAGGGCAAATCTCACCTTGGCTTCCTGTTTGCACCAACCGATACACTCTTCATATCCAAGCGCGGTTGCCGTAGCCGTCATGTCGGAAACAAGCGCTTCAAACTCCTCCTCCGACTCCGCATAGATTGCCTTCCAGGAGCCGGTTACGATGCAGTCTGAAACCTGTTCCCAGGCAGACTCCAGTTCTTTGGACTTTTCCGCCTCTTTATAAAAAGTTGCCGGTACGGCCACATAATTTTTAGCTTTGAGATAGTCAAATACCGTAAGCGCACCGGTGTAATCCCGCCAGTCCTGCTCCATTATGCAGGAGGCTTCCAAAACATTACTCTTCCAGCGGTTGGAATTATATGTTTCCCCGTTGGAATCCGGATTATCTGCATTATACGACCAGGTAGTATTGTTGATTTGAGGAAAACCGTTCCTGTAATAGTCACCAGCATACTCTCCGGTCATTTGGGTAAGTCCGTCCTCCTGACACAGCTTACCAAACTCCGTAAAATAGGTATTGCCTTCTTCGTCATAGTCCCAGATAACACCCCGAGGCCCATAGTCTGATACCATCCGGCCCTCCGGCGTACAAAGCCAGTTGATGATTTCCATACAAAGCTCCGGATGTTTGGTATCCGCACTAATGGTCCACACCCGGTTTCCGCCAAATACGCTTATGCCATACGTAAGGAGCGTGGCTTCTTCCGGCGCAAGGGATGCCATGTACTTGTTCTCTGCCAAATGCTCCTCCGTATTATAAGACAAACTGCCGCTGTAATTAAACAGCGAGAACAATATACCACTACTGTTCAGTTTTTTTAGCATATCTTCATAGGTCTGTGTGGAAGAAGCCGGATCTAACAGCTCCTTCCGGTAAAGTGTGTTGAAAAACCGAAGCATTTCAAGATATGGACCATTCTCCTGGAGGGCGCCGTAAAATGCACCTGTGTTCGTGTCATACAAACCCATACCTAACTCATCATAACCGTAATACGCAGAAGCCATTGACTTCACGTTCATTACCATGGTAGTATCCCAGTCCGGCCAAAGGGACACGGCATAGGTTTCATTTCCCATCTCATCCTTTGGACAAATGGCTTTCATCTGTTCCAATACCTCAATTAAATCCTCTAAGTCTTCCACCTCCTGATATCCCAGCCTTTTATACAAATCCCAGCGGATATCCCAGGTATAAAAGAAATCGTCTATGCAGTCCGTGCTTGTAGCCACGTTATGTCCAAAGCCAAACACCTTACCAAGTTCCGGCGTAAGAGCTCTGTTATGCTCTAAGGCCTTTGCCATATGTTCTTTGATATAGGAACCATGTTCCTGAAGCAGATTATTTTCTTCCCAGTCTAACAGCCGGTTATTTTCTGCCGCCTCCAGATACCGGTTGCCCGTGTTGCCAAAGACAATAATATCTGCAGTATCTGTCTCGGAATCCTCATCATATACATCCGGCTGTATGTACAATATCACGTTAAATTTATCCAGCATGATTTTAGCAAACCAGCCCTGCTGCTCTCCCCAGTAGCCGGATGTCTGGCTGTAAACCGTCAGTTCTATCGGTGCCTCTGTAGGAACCGGTGTCTCTGTTGCTCTCGGGGTCTCCGTAGGGGCCTGTGTTTCTGCCGCTTTCGGGGCCTTAGTAGCGCCGGTTGGCTGCTGCCCGTTTTGCTCTTCTGCGCAACCGCACAGCACAACTAAAGTTAGCAATAAAATGAAATACTTTACCCTCTTCATGCACTTACCCCCAAATCAAATCTGTTTTATTATAAGGATCCACATTAATTATACTACACATCTGAAAAAATGCCAATAAATTCTCCCAGCCAAAAAAAGAAGTATCCGTCACAACGACTCTCCCGAAAATGGAGTTGTGACGGATACTTCTTTTTCTATTCTACTGTTACTTCAACTTTTGCTTTTGCGGTTCCCTCACCCATAGCGGTTACGGTTACGGTACCTGCCTTTAAGGCTGTAATCTTCATGGTTACAACACCGTCTACCGGATCCACCGCTGCAGTTTCTACTACTGCAACAGAGGCATCAGCGGAGATGAACGCAATACTTTCTGTGGTATTTGCCGGGTCTACGGTTACCTTAATTTCTTTGGTTTCGCCGGCTTTCATCGTTACTGCGGTTTCTTCTGCCTTTAACGAAGCAACTTTAACAGTTTCCTCTGCGGCAGCAGTTTCAAAGGTAAGACCGGATAACGTAAAGGTTACCTCAATCTTCTTTGGAGCCTCATTTCCTGCAAAACTGATGGTAAAATCGGAGTTTGCAGTTGCCTCTGCCACTGCACAACCGTCCCAGGCATTGATAGGATCACCGGTATCTAATACGCCGGAGCCCTTCACGGCTTCCTTAAACTCGGAGTTTATAATGGTAAGTTCTACACCGTCCAGTAAGATTTTATCGTAACGGATCTGGCAACTGGTTGCCGGAGTCTTGGTTGTCTCTAACATGGTTACCGCATAGTCCTTAATGTAAATGGAGCCTACATAAGCCAGACTGTCTACTCCGGCAGCAGTTGCTGCTGCGGAAAGGTCGTTTGCACAGTCAAACACTACAGTGTACTGGCCGTCTCCTGTCACGGTTACCGGCTGACCCACATCATTACCCCAATAGGAATGTACCTGATCGGAATAGTATGCATTCAATGCCAGACGTAATTCACCGGAATCAGCCACGCCGGTCACCTTTACCTTGACACTCTTGGTAAGACCGGTAGATGCGGTAATAATCGCATAAGCGGTACCTGTTCCTGTTCCTGTAACAACACCGTACTCGTTTACGGTAAAAATATCTTCATTGGTAGATACATAAGTAAGGAACGCATCTGTATCTTCCGGTGCCATGGTGGCGCCAAGATCTGCTTTCTGACCCTGTACCAGGGAAACTACGCCGGTTGCCACGGAAATCTTGGTTGCCGGTTTCTCGGATGCAGCCGCTGTAACAGTTACTTCTACTGTCTTTTCCGCTTTTCCGTCAAAGGAATAAGCAGTAATTGTAGTTGTACCGATACCCTTTGCCTGAATCAGACCGTCATATACGGTAGCAACGGCATCATCTGCGGTTTTCCAAAGAATGGTGTCATTATTTTTTTCAGGACTTACGGAAGTCACCTGTAATTTCTGTGCTTTACCCGCTTCCAGAACCACGCTCTCTGTCTCTAAAGTAAAATCAGTGATCGGCGTAAGTTCTGCAGGCTTTGTCATCGCTCCGAGACCACCCTTTTGTTCTGTAAAATAGCCACGTAAAATAGCGCTGACAATTTCCGGATACGTAAGTACGCCGGTTGCTCTGTCAATGATGGTATAACTGTAATCCACTTCTACGGAAGCATCGTACCAGCCCTGATCCCAAAGACAAGGGATTACGTTGTACTTTCTGCAAAGGTAGGTTACAGCTTCAATATGATACACTCGCTCATCTGTATTGTTCTTGTTTAACGCTCCGTATTCGCCAAGAAGAATCGGATAACCCTGAGAAGTAAAACGCTCTAACATTTTAAATTCATCTTCCAGCTTTTTGGACTTATCCAAAGACCAGCTGGTTACGCCCATATTATCCTGCAGACCGAACTGCCAGTCATAATAATGCACTGCCAGAAGCATATGGTCCTCACCTGCCGGATCCACCGGCATTTCAAAACCGTTTGCCTCATTACAGGTAACAGCGATATTGGTATATCTTCCCGGAATGGAAAGCCATCTCTCTGTGTTATTGGAGCCGGTAGAACGTACGGTATCCACGAAAATCTGCTCCAGCTTCATGATCACTTCCATATCACGCTTGATGCCGGCCGCACTGTCATCCGGTCCTTTTACTTCGTTCATGGCTTCAAAAATTAAATGCTCATCATAATCCTTGAAACGTTCTGCAATGTGTCTCCAAACTGCTTCAAACTTTTCATATACCGGCTGTGGGTCCTCTGCACCGACTCTGAGCCAGCCGGTCTGCTCTGCACCGTCATGATGAATATTGATGATTGCATACATATCCTGGGATACGCAGTAATCTACGATTTCCTGTACGCGGTTCATCCACATTTCGTTGATGGCATAACCGTTGGCATCGTCAATCATGTTGCCCCAGGTTATCGGAATTCTTACCGTATTGAAGCCTGCGTCATGTACTGCCGTAATCAGTTCCTTTGTTGTTTTGGTCGGCTGCCATAAGGTTTCTGCCGGTGTAAAACCGGTATGACCGTCCATCGTATTACCAAGGTTCCATCCGGCACCCATTTCTGCTACCAGCTCTTCTGCCGTAAGTACACGGAACGGTGTCACGGTTCCTGCCTCCGAAGCAAACGGAGCCTGGGTTGGTACAGGAGTAGCCGTTGGTTCCGGAATTGGTGTTGCCGTCGGAGCCGGTGCCTCTGTAGGAGCTGTTGTAGCCGTTGGAGCAGCGGTTGGGGCTGTGGTTGCTGTCGGCTCTGTGGTTGGTGCGGTAGTCGCTGTAGGAGCCGTGGTCGGATTTTCCGCCGCAGGTTCCTTGCCACCGCAACTTGCCATGGAAATCAGCATGGTGGCGCCAAGCAATACTGCCAGGCATCTCTTTTTCCATAATTTCATAGTTTTGCTTCCTCTCTTTATTCGTTTTCACCTTCAAGGTTCTTTTTTTCGATATCTCTGAACACATAGAGTGCCGTTGCGCTGATTGTGTAAATAATGCAGGCCGGTCCCATCAGTGCAAAGAACAATAACATCAGTGTATTCCAGTTGAAAATCACATACAGCACCAGACACACTAACACTGTTACCAGGGAACGTCCGAAATAACGAATGGTAATATCAAAGGAATTCCTTAAAGTGTTCATAATGGTGTTTTCATACCGTGCCGTTAAGGCATAGGCATACAAGAATCCACAAACACCGATAAAGGTTCCCACAATACCTACAATCAGAAAAATTATCGGATTTCCTTCCACTGCGTTAAACAGCTGAAAATCCAGATACATGGCATAAAAATATACCAGATTTAATATTCCGATGAGGGTTCCCTTCTTGAAATTCTCTTTAAATGCTTTAAAAAACGGGCCGAAAATATAGGTTTCCGTTTCGTCTGCCATACGTAGTCCCAGAGAAAAGGCCGCCGTTGTCGATGCACCTATTGTCACAATCGGCAGGCTGAATAACAACCAGCAGAAATTTAATCTTAAAACGTCCCAAAAACGGCTTAAAAAGCGGTATAACTTGCCGTCCACACTAAAAAATCCCAATGTTCTCTTCCTTTCTCTGTGACTTTTTTAAAAAGGAAGGCTGTCGAAACCGACAGCCCCCGATTATTCCGACTAACGGAATCTATTGTCTTGTAGCTTCTTCCAATTCATGACGAATTGCAGCTTCATTCTGAGACCATGCCTTACATTCTTCATAGCCGTAAGAATTAGCTTTCTTAATCATGTCGTTAACAATATACTGGAATTCCATATCGTTCTTTGCATAAATCGCATTCCAGGTACCGTTTACGATACACTTGGTAACCTGATTCCACATGATTTCGAATTCATCTGTCATTTCGGTGTCCTTAAAGGAGGTTGCCGGAGCAACGATGAAATCTTTACCCTTTAAGTACTCTAAAGAAGTAAGAGAGCCTGTATAATCTCTCCAATCCTGTTCCATATCACAGGAAGCATCTGCTACGAAGCTCTTCCATGTCTGGTGATTGTAGGTTTCACCGTTGGAGTCAGGGTTGATGGCATTGATGGACCAGGTGACATTGTTAATCTGCTGCTGACCATCCTTATAAGTAGCACCGGCATACGCACCTTCCATAGGTGTGGTACCGTCTGTCTTACACTTTAAGCCGAAATCTGTGAGATAGGTGTTGCCTTCTGCATCATAATCCCAAACTAAGCCCTTAGGACCGTGTTCTGATTCCATTCTGCCTTCCGGAGTGGACATCCAGTTGATGATATCCATACAAAGGTCAGGATACTCGGAGTTTGCACCGATTGCCCAGATTCTGTTACCACCGTATACGCTCATACCATAGGTTAAAGGCACTGCTTCTTCCGGAAGGAACGTACCCATCCACTTGTTTTCAGCTAAGTGCTCCGGTGTGTTGTAGGTTAAGTTACCTGCGTAGTTAAAGATAGAGAAGAAAGTACCGCCTGCTCTAACCTTTTCACTCATTTCGTCATAAGTCTGGGTCATGGAGTTTGGATCCAATAAGCCCTTCTGATATAAAGTATTGAAGAACTTTAAGCAGGTAAGGTAAGGACCGTCTGCTTCTAAAGCATCATGATATGTACCGGTATCGGAGTCATACAAACCAAGTGCCAATTCGTCGAAACCATAGTAAGCAGTAGCCATAGCCTTAACGTACATTACCATGTTACCATCCCAGTCAGGCCATAAGGAAACAGCGTAGGTTTCGTTTCCGTTATCGTCTGTCGGGCAGATGCCCTTCATCTGCTCGAATAAAGTAACCATATCATCTAAATTCTTAACAACCGGATAGCCGAGCTGCTTGTATAAGTCCCAACGAAGATCCCATGTATAGAAGAATTCTTCGAAAGAATCGCTGGTTGGGGAAATGGAATGTCCGATACCATGAATCTTTGGATCATCTTCAAACTCACTGTTTAAGGTACGGTTTGCTTCCAGTGCCTTTGGCATATGCTCCTTAATATAAGCACCGTTGGTATCTAATAAATTGTACTTTTCCCAGTCTAATAACATGTTGTTCTTTACAGCACGCTGATAGTCATTACCTGCGCTACCGAAAACTACGATATCGCCGAGGAAACCGGATTCCATACGGGTATCAAATACACCGTCTGCGTCCGGAATAATGGTAATTTTAACATTGAACTTCTCTAACAGAAGCTGTGCAAACCAACCAATCTGCTCACCGGAATAGTTAGCCAGCTGGCTGTATACGGTTAACTCAATCGGAGCCTCACCGTTTGTATTGCCGGTATCTGTAGCTCCCGGTGCTGTTGTGCTTCCCGGTGTTTCAGTTCCGTTTGTAGTAGCACCAGGTGTAGCGGTATTACCACCCTTGTCTGTTGTTCCGTTGTTGCCACAGCCTGCTAAGGAAAATACCATAGTTGCTGCTAACATCACGGAAAGAACTTTCTTCCATAATTTCATAAAACTTTACCTCCCTTTTATATCGCTACGCAGTTCTCCCACTGCGTTATGCACTGATTAAATCATCCCTTAACGGCACCTAACATAATACCCTTGGTGAAGTATCTCTGCATGAACGGATACACCGTTAAGATTGGTAATACAGTAACCATGGAAATGGTATACTTGATTACCTTTGCATTCTGCTGACTCTGTACGAACTGGGATGCAGCACCACTGGTCATACCCTGGGATGCCAGGCTCCCAAGGCTGGAAGTTGTATTTAACCAGGTGTACAGCTTATGCTGCAGTGTCTGCAATGCCGGTGTGTTCTGCATGTAAATCATGGAGTCCGTAAAGGAGTTCCAGTGACCTACCGCACCAAAGATAGCAATAGTTGCTAAGATTGGCTTACTGAGTGGCCAGATAATCTTTCTGAAGATGGTGAAGTAGCCCGCACCGTCAATAAATGCACTTTCTTCCAGCTCTGCCGGAATGGACTCAATATAGGTCTTTACCAGAATGATGTTATACGGCTGTACAATCGCCGGTAAAATATAACCTAAGAAGTTATCGGTGAGACCTAACATCATCAGGTTGGTATAAGTAGGAACCAGACCTGCGTTAAAGTACATGGTAATTACAAGGAAACGGTACCATAACTTTTTGTGCCACATTTCGTTTTTGGTCATTAAATAGCCGGCGATGGCAGAAGCTGCTACCATCAGAACCGTACCAATTACCGTTCTTGAAATGGTTACTAAAAATGCCTGACCGATATCTCCAACTTCAATTAACATCAGATAGTTACTGAAGTGAATTCCCCTTGGGACAAAATTGATTAAACCGGAATTAACCAATCCGTTATCTGAAATTGTGTTAATAAACAAATACCAGAATGGGAAAATACAGCTTAAGGTAAACACGATGAAAAACGCATAGTTTAAAATATAAAATACGATGTCACCGGCGGAATAATGCTCTTTTTTCTTATGCTTTTTATAATAAGCCTTCTCTGCCTTCAGGTCCAGCTTTTCCTGTTTTGTCATTGCCATATTCTCACCACCTTACATAATACTCTCGCCACGGACAAGCTTGGATATACCGTTTGCCATGAACAACAGGGTAACACTGATTACCGTCTTTAACATACCGATTACCGTAGATAACGGGATCTTACCGGAACCGATACCCAACTGGTAAACATACAAGTCAAGTACGCGAATATTTTCTGCATTGGCAGCATTTTCGAATACCAGGTACTGATCCATACCGTTACTTAAAATACCGGCAACGGACATTAACAGAAGTACACTGAAGGTAGGGATCAATCCAGGCAGTGTTACGTGCCACATCTTCTGGAATCTTCCCGCACCGTCTACTGTTGCAGCTTCATATAACTGAACATCGATACCGGAAATAGCAGCTATGTAAATGATAGCACTCCAACCGGTGCCCTTCCACATACCCCAGGCCAGCATCTTAAACCAAATACCGCTAGGGTCACCCAGGTAATCCACCTTAGTTAC
>JAZQJL010000153.1:0-13331 GCA_045541595.1 Lachnospiraceae bacterium
CTCCGGTGTCGGGGTCGGTTCCGGTGTTGGGGTTGGTTCCGGTGTTGGAGTTGCCTCCGGTGTCGGGGTCGGAAGCGGAACCGCTCTTGTTTCGGATTTGGTTACATACTTACCTCTGACATAGCCATGAAATTCCACGCCGTCTTCCATCCAGCGAATTTCAAACCACTCATACCCACTCGGCGATGTACCAACAGACATAATTGCAACCTTATCGCCTTTATTCAAGATAACATTTTTTCCATTATACTGCACCTGCGGCAGGCTACCGCCAAAGCCGGTACGTACATTTAATTCATTTGTGTTTACCTCACCTACGTAGGATTCTATCATGGCAGTTTCCTCTGTTGCCTCATAGGTAGGTATTGTTTCCGCATATGCTTGCATGCTTGGTGCGGTAACCGCCATCAAGCATGCACTAATACCGAGTACTGCCAGCCATTTTTGCACTTTTCTCATATACCGTATCCTCCTTTTCATTCCTGCTGTCCCAGCAGATATGTGATAAACTGCTGGGCCGTTCTTCCTGATTTCCCACCATGGGCAATCTCCCATGCATTTGCCTTCAGCAGTAATTCTTCTTCTGTTAATTTTATTTCCGGATATTTTTCTGCCAAGCCTTTCACTATACCGAAAAATTCCTTCTGATTTGGTGACATAAAGTAAATGCTGATACCAAATCTTGCCACCAGAGATAACTTTTCCTGCATCGTATCGGAACGGTGCAATTCGTCCTTTGACATATCGGAACGGTCTGACCAGGTTTCCCTGATTAAATGTCTCCGATTTGATGTGGCATATATCAAAACATTATCCGGCTTGATTTCCAAACCACCCTCGATCACAGCCTTCAAATATTTATATTCAATTTCAAACTCTTCAAATGACAAATCATCCATATAAATGATGAATTTGTAGTTCCGGTTCTTAATTCTGGAAATCAACCCCGCCAGCTCGGAAAACTGGTGCTTGTAGATTTCTATCATGCGAAGACCGTCTTTATAATATTCATTTAATATTGCTTTTACACTGGTGGATTTTCCTGTGCCTGCATCGCCGTACAGCAAGACATTATTTGCCTTTCTGCCTTCCACAAAAGCTTTTGTGTTTTCTATCAGCTTCTGCTTCTGACCTTCATAGCCGATTAGGTCGTCCAGAAAAACTTCTTCGGTGTTAGTAATCGGCACTATTTTTTGTTCGCCGCCAATTTCCTGCAGACGGAAAGCCTTATTCAGTCCGAACAGACCAACGCCGTAATCTTTATAAAAAGCTGTAACCACTGCAAAAATTTCTTCCTTATCTGCAGCTGCGGCTATATTTTTGCTCAGTTCTTTTACTTTGTCACTGACACTTTTGTTATAATATTTTTCTGTCTTGGCAACCGCATGATACTGTGTAATCACAGAAAAACAGTCGATTTCCAGTTCCTGCTCCACAGAAGAAAAATCATAGTGAAATAATTGACGGAAAATCTCAAAGTCCGCCTTGGCAAAGGTATTTACACTGCCTTCCGCCGCTCCCCTTTTTTCGCAAACCAGTCCGAACGGAGTTTCTGTCATAGCCAAAAGATACGCCAAATAATTTTGCCACAAGTTTCCGTCAAAGCCGTAATTGGTTGCCACCTCAAGCAACCGATTAATTTGATGATAAAGACCGTTGATGGTCTCTTCTTTTCCTGCATTCTTATTTTGCCATTGCTCCAAAATATCTGCCAGTTCAAATAATATGCTGTTTTTTTCTATGGTACGATAAATCACCAGTTTTGATAAATAACGGTACATGAAGCAGCCTCTTTTCTAATCACTATAAATCTTCCAAACCTACCAGAATAACCTTGCAGCCCTTTATGCCGTCTGCGGTTTTCTTCCGAAGTTCTTCCGTAAAACCTGCCTTTGAAAACAGGTACAGTTCCTGCGGTGTAAGCAACGCCAGTTCCAGCAGCTCTTTATACTGGGACAAATCTTTTACTGTCATCATTTTGCTGTCGAAACGGCAAAATCCTGCTAAAATTTCCCCGGATTCATTTCCTGCCACCACATCAATGCGGCCGGACTTTCCATACCAGGTTCCCCAGGTTTCATAACGTTGCATCAGTCTGCCGTACTGGTCCATCAGTTTTAAATATTCACTGCAGACGCCGGCAAAGCTCTCCTGCATATATACTGCAAAATCTTTTAAAACTTCTTTTTCATATACCCTCTCGCCATCTCCCATAAGAATTGCAGAGAGGTTCGGGAACACATAACGATACCAGAATCGCAGGTAATTGTCTTTAATACGGTACAGTCCCTTTTGCACATTGGCATGCACCAGATTTGCGCTTTCGGAAGCATCAAAGGAAAATACCTTTTCCACCACGTCCAGTTCAATCAGGTTTTTAATATATACACTGATTTTTGCTCTTGAAAAGCCGGTACGTGCATAGATATCATTCAGTTTATTTCTTCCTGCCGCCAGGGACGCCAAAATGGCATTATAGGCTCCCAGTTCACGCAGTTCTTTCTTTAAGAAAGTCTCCGCTCCGTATAACAGCGGAGCATCTTTTCTGAGAAACAGGCGAAGTATATTCTCCTTCACGCTGCTTTTTTCGTTCCAATAATTTAAGTACTCCGGAACGCCGCCTAAAATGGCATTGGCATAAATCGTCTTTTCCACGGACATATCAGGGAATCGTTTTACCAGCTCGAGGAAAGAAAATTCCTTACACTTAATTGTAAGATACAATGCCCTTGCTGCCGGACCGAAATCCTCAATCATGGAATTTTCTACCCAGTTTACGGAAGAGCTCAAAAACAGGAACATACACTGTTCTTCCATTAACAGTTTTAAAAAGGCCACTTTAAAGTCATTGCTTGTCTTTACCAGAAAATGAAATTCATCAATGATGATTACCGTTTTTTCTGATTGGTCACCTTTCTCTGCTACTGCCCGTTTTAAACTGTCATAAAAGTCCGGAGCATCCTCTCCTGTGTCAACTCCCAGTTCACTAGCAAAGTTAAAGCACTGTTCCCGTTCCGACAGTTCTCTTGCCATATAATATATGGTTGGCTTATCTTTTGCAAAAAGAGCAGCAAGCTCCGTCTTGCCAATACCGCACCGGCCATATAAAACAACTGCCGCATTCCGTTCCTGACGATATGCATCTTCTAATTGTTTTAATTCCTGTGTCCGTCCAACAAACATGTCTACTGCTCCTCCACACTAAATAATTACATACGTTCCGGTGCTTCAAATCCAAGAAGTTCGATGCAGTTTTCCAAAAGTTTAAGCACTAAGGTAATCAGCGCAATCCACTCTCCCTGCTTCTTCTTGTCTTCTTCACTCATAATTTTGTTTCCGTGATAGAAACTGTTAAATGCATTTGCCATTTCATAAATGTACTGGCAAAGCTTATGCGGAGCCATTTCTTCATAGGTTTTGGCTACCACATCATTAAATTTTGCTGCAGTTAGCATTAAATCTATTTCTGCATCGCCATAACTTCTTGTTTCCGCTTCTCCGCCGTAAGGATGTGCGATTCCACTTTCTACGGCACCATGATTTTCTGCATATTTTGCAAGAATTGATTTAATACGGACCATAGTGTACAGAATGTATGGTCCGGTATTTCCTTCGAAGGAAGTGAAACGGTCAATGTCAAATATATAATCCTTTGCAATTTGGTTGGAAAGGTCCGCATATTTTAATGCAGCCAGGCCGACCGTCTTTGCAATGGCACGAGCTTCCTCTTCCGGCATTTCGCGTCCGGACATAACCTTGTTAAACACTTCTTCATTTACGCCGGAAATTAAGTTTTCCAGACGCATTACTCCGCCGTCACGGGTTTTAAACGGCTTGCCGTCTTTACCGTTTACGGTACCGAATCCAAGGAACAAAAGTTCTTTTTCCTGTGGTAACAGACCGCACTTCTTTGCCGCACGGAATACCTGAACAAAATGTAAGTCCTGACGTTTATCTACGACATAAATATAACGATCCGGATTAAAATCCTTTTCCCGCTGAATAATGGTTGCCAGATCTGTGGTTTCATAAAGAGCGGCACCATCGGATTTTCTTACGATGCACGGAGGAAGTTCCTTTGTATCGGTTTCCTCTGCAATATCAACCACCAGTGCTCCCATGCTTTCTCTTGCATATCCCTTTGCTACCATGTCATCAATCATGGCAGGAATATACGGCTGTGCATCGCTTTCGCCAAGCCAATATTCAAAGTCAACGTTCAAGTTTTTATAGTTTTTCTTTAAATCCGCTACGGAAACAGCTAAAATGTGCTTCCAAAGCGCGATATACGGAGCATATCCCTCCTGCAGTTTTGCAGTTGCCGTATGAGCGCGTTCTTTGAATGCTTCATCCACCTTAGACTTTCCGCTGGCACATGGATAAATTTCTTCCAGCTCGCTAATGGTAAACGGTGCCTCGGCAGGATATTCTCCCGTATAGGTTTCATCAAAATAGCAAAGCTTTGGCTGACGTTCTTTTAATTCCTCAATAATAAGACCCATCTGTAAGCCCCAGTCGCCAAGATGTACGTCACCGATAACATCATTGCCGGCAAATTTACAAATTCTCTTAATGCTCTCACCGATAACCGCAGAACGCAGATGACCGATATGAAGAGGCTTTGCCACATTTGGACCGCCATAGTCCACAATAACCTTTTTATCCTTGCCCTGTTCTTCATATCCGTACTTTTCAGCGGACACCATATCCTGCAAGTACAGTGTAAGATAATACGGACAAACCTTTATGTTAATGAATCCCGGAGCAATGGCAGTAACTTCGGAAAATTTCTTTTTGTCTAGTGCTGCTACTACCTCCTGGGCAATCATAATCGGTGCCTTTTTATATTCTTTTGCAGCTGCCATTGCACCATTACACTGATACTGGCACAAATCAGGACGGTTGGATACGGTTGCCTGACCATATTTTTCTGCATACCCACAGGCTGTAAATGCCTGTTTTAACTCTTCGCTAATGATGTCGATTAAGGTTCTCATGACATCCCTCCGTTTTCTTAAAATGTTATATCTTGTTTTAATCCCTTACATAATAATGTTATCATACCGCTGTAGAAAAAACAATAGTAATTTCGGATTTTTATAAATAAAAATCCGGGAGTTTGAGACCAATTTTTATGACCGTCTAACAGCCTGAACATTGTGCCTCCGACTCCCGGATGATTTCCCGACAAATATTTAGTTTATGCCGACATTCAACATGTTTTTAAGTTTAGTCCGGCATTACGATTGCAGCAATAATGTAAGCAAGTACGCCTGCACCTCCTGCAAGGCTTACCAAAACCCACAACAAACGAACCAATGTAGGATCGATGTTGAAGTATTCCGCAATACCTGCACATACGCCGCAGAGCTTTTTATCTGTTTGGGACTTTTGTAACTTTTTCATAACTATAACCCTCCTGTATTTTATAAATTATTTTTTCTTTCTACTATCATTTTACACGTTCCACTTTGTTTTTACAACAGTTCCCGGTAAATTCTAATAAAGTTCTAACATTTCTTTAATTTCATTCCACGTTAATTTCAATATGTCCGATGCCGCACTCCAGCTCAAAATAATCAGCACCTGCATGTTCATGTACAACACTCCGTGTATTGCCGCTGAATTTCTTTTCATCAATCTCCACTTCACCAATTCCGCACTCTACGGAATAGTTAAAATCCACGCTGCTTCGGTCGGTTAAATTCACCTTTACTTCACCAATACCGCATGTAATCACATTATTGCCGTTAATGGCTCCGGTAATCGAAATTGCCCCGATTCCGTTGTCGACGGTTAAATCCTCCGCTGTAGCATCATACACCCTGATTTCACCAACGCCGTTTTTTAAGTCCAGCTTTTCTTTTGCGCTTAATTTCGTTACTTTCATACTTCCGGCATCCACTTCCAGCACCATTTTATCTGCATTTAATTCGTATGCTTCAAACATGCCGGCTGCAAGATAAATATTTATTGTTTCAAAATCGGTCTCTGCCGGAATTGTAATCGAAATTTTTGGTGAATATCCGGAATGCACACTGCCACTGTTTATTAAACTGTCATCAATGTACCAGATGCCGTCCGCCACTCTGCTGGTAATGGCATTCTCAAACATATCCTCCACCGCAAGTTCCATAGTTTCGCCTTTCTTCACTTCCACTTCGCCAACAGCAAATTCAAACTCAATACCGGTTACCCGGGAGTTTTCTTCCACCTGAAAGT
This sequence comes from Lachnospiraceae bacterium, assembly GCA_045541595.1. Taxonomy (GTDB): domain Bacteria; phylum Bacillota; class Clostridia; order Lachnospirales; family Lachnospiraceae; genus SIG299. The sequence continues at coordinate 6,223 of JAZQJL010000153.1, forward strand.
AATAAGACTCCGTAGTTTCCGATTTATCATAATGGGTACCGCCTCTGTTTATGCCAATATATGCATCTTTTCCAAACCATTCAAAAAAATTGTTTTCGTTAATGCTGAAGTCTTTTCTGTGCTCCATCAATTCATCAGAAAATCCCAGTACAAGAATTGCTGCAAGAACAGCTCCTGCCAAAATGCAGCATAAGCCCGGAATCAGTGTTGCTTTCCAAAACTTTTTCATACAGCTGCCCCCTTTCTGCCGTGAAACAACCGGCCAACTAATTTAATAATTGCATTTACCAGCCATATTATCAGACGGATAATGCCTCCTACTGCCGCAATCATCAGGCAGCCAAGTCCAAATACCAATAAGCCAAGTGCGATCAGCCCCGCACCTACAATCGGAACGGTAAATGTTTTTACAATACCAAAGGCAAAAGCTACCGCTCCGCCGATAATACAGCCCACACCGCCGGCACCAAAGCCTACAACAATGCCTACGGATGCTCCAAACAATCCCATCAGTAAGCCAAAGGCCGTGGCCAATATAGAAATCCAGATTGGAAAGGTTAAAACAGCAACTATGATTGCAATTACCAGTGTACTTCCGCTTAATCCTTTATTAGTTACATACACACCGGATCCGGAAGTACCATTTTCCTTTTGTTCCTGTCTGCTTCCGCTATACTGTACCGGAGTCTGCGTTTCCTTTCCGCCCTCCTGATAACCCTTTTCCGTATAAATTCCCTCGTTCTTCTCTCCGTGATAATCCTGCAAAATCTGAGAAGCAATTCTTTCCGCGGAACCCAGTTCGTCCAGCACAATCTGCTCATTATCTTCCCCTGCCTCTTCAAAATAGGATTCATAATATCGGATTGCTTCTTCTCTTTCCTCTGTCGGAAGCTCTTCAAGCAGCACCCGGAGTTTTTCCAAAAATTCTTTCTTAGACACTTACATTACCTCCTCAAACAGCCTTGAAATTTTTCCTGAATAGTTAATCCACTCCTGACAATACAACATCAGCTGTTTTTTTCCCTTTTCCGTAATTTTATAATATCTTCGGTTTCTTCCGCCGAATTCCATATCGTAGGTTTCCAGGCATTCGTCTTTTTGCAGTCTACGAAGCACCGGATACAACGTGGACTCTGACAATTCCAAAACCGTTCTTGCTTCCTGGGTGATTTTGTACCCATAGGTTCCTTCCGGTTCTTTGGAAACCGCCGCCAGCACAATGGCATCCAGCAGCGCCGCTCCCGTGTTAAATACCATTCATTCTAACCTCCTTAGCTGAATCATTTTCCTTTTGTTACCCATACTATACGTCGTATAATATTATATGTCAATACAGTTAATCATTTTCTAATGTAACCTTAATTTTTGAAAAAAAGGACATACCGCTATACGATATGTCCTTTCAGCTACTTACTGGTTATTCTGTTAATGTTCTTAATCAGTACGGAAATGGTTCCGTCGGAATTTGTAATAAACTCCACATGTTGCTTGTTATTATATTCTTCCATCGGAATATTAATCTCAATGCCGGAATCTGTTGTTAAGAACTGTTTTTCAAATTTCTTTGTTGTCTTCTCGTTTTTTACCTTGATTTCTTCCTTCGGAAGCTTATATTTTTCCAGTTTTTCCACAAACTCTTCTTTAATTTCAGGCACCTCGCCGAAGAGTTCTTCTCCGATTTCTTCCGGCACTAAAGCACCTTGCTCCGCATAGGTATTATGAATGACACTTTTGGCTTCCATTTTCTTTTCAAAATCATCTTCATAATACTTTTTATTTATCTGATCCACCGCCTTTGTTACAATATCAAGTTTTGTCTTTTGTGACATTTTGGCGTGACACTGTAAATATACTTCAGAAAGATAATTTGTTTTTACTCCGTTAATTTCTACACGTTTTTCAATCAGCTGTACTGTATTCTCAGACAGTGATATGGTTACCGCCTCGGAAAGCCTTCCTCCACCACCCGGCAGAGCGCAGCACTGTTTCATGACATCATTCACATTACCATCTTCCTCATTTAAAGAAGTAAAATGCATGTAAACCTCTTTATAATTCATTTTTAGAATTGCCAAATGCTGCTGCGACTCTGTCTGATACGTTACAAAGAACACATCTGCCGACGGAATGGCTACATTGGCATTCATAATGCCATACAACAAGACAGCCAGCTTCTTTGTAATTTCCACCATATGTTCTTCCGAAAATTCCTGAATCAGATGATATACTTCGGAATTTTCCTCATCAAACACACAGGTTTTCAGTTCATCTCCGGAAATCACCTTATATATATGGTTTCTCAAAAAATCATTCATGTCCGGAGTCAGTGTTAACAGTTCATCTGACAGCACCGGCATGCCCACTGTAGAATCCAGAATATGCATAATGGCACTCCGGATAATAATATCGTCTTTTTCCATTTACATTTCCTTACTTTCTTTTGTTATACTCTCCTGCTTTATGCAAAGCTTTTTACTGCCTCTTTTTATTGTTCCTCACCAGATTCTTCTTCCTGAGAATTCGACGATTCCTCTACCGGATGAAAACCGGCTCTTTGATTTCTGCTGTTCACATTTTCTTTTAACAACGCATACAACGTAGACATCAAAGGAATGAATACCAGCATACCTACCACTCCGAACATACTGCCGCCGACAGATACCGCAAAAAGCACCCAAATTGCAGGCAGACCTACGGAATTGCCAACCACTTTCGGATAAATCAAGTTGCCTTCCAACTGCTGTAGCACAACAAACATAATAATAAAGACAAGAGCTTGCGCAGGACTTATCATTAATATAAGAAATGCTCCTACTGCACAACCAATAAATGCACCTACAATCGGAATCAGCGCAGTAAAGGCAATCAATACGCCCACCAATACTGCGTACGGCATTCGAAAAATGGTCATGCAAACAACAAACATTGTACCTAAAATCACTGCTTCCAGGCACTGTCCCGAGATAAACTTTGCGAAGTTATGATTACATAAAGAAAGTACCTTGAGCGTTTTCTTATATACATTTTCAGGCAGATATGCATGTAAAAGTTTCTTCATCTGTCGCCCAAGCTTTTCCTTACCGGATAAAATATAAACAGCAAATACAACTGCAATCACCGCATCAAACAAAAAGTTGGCAAGACTTCCGGCAAAACCAACGGTCGAAGAAAGTACATTTCCTAACCCATCTTTTAAGAATGTGGTCAAATAACTGATAACCGTGCTCCAATCAATGCTGATTTCCTCCAGTGCAGAAAAAGCATCCCGCCACTCCGGATATTGCTTTGCCAATGCATCTAATCTTATTACAAGTTCCCTAAAGAAAGCCTGACTTACGTTACCAAGTTCCATCATAGTTTTGGTCAGCTGCGGCACTACAGTAAGGACAACAAACATAAGCAAAGCAATCACAAAAACAAATGACGCAACTATACTGATGCCTCGTTTAAGCCCCTCCATTCTGGGATTTCTCCACTTTCCCAACAGTTTTTTTTCTACAAAGCCGGCAGGAAGGTTTAATACAAAAGCCATGGCAGCACCAACTAAAAATGGTGTCAGCATTCCAAGCAAAAGTTTAATTACATACAGAATCTCCTTGCTGTACATGACGCCAAGAATAATACTTCCCGCAATCAGAAGCAATTTGCATATCATTCGAAATAATCGTTTTTCGTCCATAGCAGTATATCTCCTTACGCATCCTCACAAACCTGGAAGATATAGAATTTTAGGTAATAGGACTCCTCCGATGACCATAAAATCGGATGGTCCGGAGCCTGGGTACGATATTCCACCTGTTTTAATCTCCGGTGCACACTCCGGGCTGCCTGACCGATTACCTCTGTAAACAATTCCGGAGTCATAAAATGTGAACAGGAACAGGTAGCAAAAAAGCCACCCGGTTTTACAAGTTTTAGACCGCGCATATTGATTTCGCGATATCCCTTCATGGCATTTTTTACAGAGTTTCTGGACTTGGTAAATGCCGGCGGATCCAGAATAACCACGTCAAACAGTTCTCCCTTTTCCTCCATTTCCGGTAGCAGTTCGAATACATCGGCACAAAGAAAAGAAACCCGGTCCTGCAGATGATTCAGTACCGCATTTTCTTCTGCCTGACGGCAACCAAGGTCGGAAGCATCTACTCCGATTACTTCTTTTGCCCCGGCAATTCCGGCGTTCAGCGCAAAAGAGCCGGTATGAGTAAAGCAGTCTAATACCCTGGCATCTTTGCAAAGCCGCTGAATTGCCAGACGATTATATTTCTGATCAAGGAAAAATCCTGTCTTTTGGCCCTCTTCCACATCTACAATATATTTTACCCCATTTTCTACAATTTGTACCTTGGTATCAAACGGCTCTGATAAGAAGCCTTTTTCCCGCTTCATGCCCTCCTGTTCTCTTACTTTTGCATCACTGCGTTCATAAATGCCGCGAATTGAAATTCCGTCCTTTGCCATTTCTTCTTTTAACAAATCGAGTATCAGCATTTTATAACGGTCGATACCAAGTGCCAGGGACTGCACTACTAACACATCTTCAAATTTGTCAATCACCATGCCCGGTACATAGTCTGCCTCACCGAAAATCACCCTGCAGCTTGCAGTATCTACTGTTTTTTTACGATATTCCCAAGCATCCTTTACACGTTTTCTGAAAAATTCACGGTCAATAACTGCATCTTTATTTCTGGTCAGCAGACGGATGGTAATTTTTGAATTACGATTGATAAAACCAATTCCCATAGGATATCCGTTACAGTCTTTTACTAATACAAGTTCTCCGTTTTCCACCGTACCTGTAACAGAGTCAATTTCATTATCATACACCCACAGGCCGCCGGCTCTTAACGTTCTGCCTTCACCCTTTTTTAAAGCTACAATTGCCTTAATGGAAAATTCTGCTTCATTCATTTCTTACTTTTCTCCTTTTTTCCCTGAATCAGAAATAAACACAAATAATTTGCTGATAATATAGTTTAAAACAATAACAACCACCGCAAGGATTACTTTAATAAGCATAAAATCAATCTGAAGTTTCGTTACAAAAACATACACGCCAAGCCATTCCACACCGAGTGTGAACAGACGTCCGGCCGCAAATTTTCCCAGTTTCATTGCTTCATCCGATGCCGTACCGCTCTTCTCCAAAAACACCCAGTATTTATTTATTATATAGGCAAATATAATTGCAATAGCGGCAGCAAGCACCGTTACTAGATTTTCATCCCAATGAAGGCAATAATATCCAATATAGGATACAATAAAATTCACCAGTGTCGTAAGGACACCAGCAATTCCATATGTAATTGTTTCTCTGTTTACAAACATATTCCATAATTTTTTTATCACTGTTTTTACTTCCTTTACTGATTCTTTACCGCCATTTAGGAAAGATTCCATCCTCCAAAAAGCGCTTAAAATCATTATATATTACCTTTTCTGAATACTCAAGATTCTCTTTCAATTTTTCTCAAATTTTTAATTTTTCTGTTCACTATAAAGAAAAAATATGCTATACTGGACATAAGCTAAAGCATTACAGAAGCATCAAATAATATAACATAGGGGGGCTGTTTTCATGAAGAAGAAATATAGCAATTATTTTCGTTGGGGTATGACCGTATTTGCCATTATCACATCCAGTATTTTATTCTTTTTCTTTATTTTCCGCATGGATTCCATCCTTGCTTTTTTAGGAAAAATCACTTCTATCCTTACCCCGATTATTTTAGGTGCTGTCATTGCTTATCTTTTAAATCCGTTAGTTTCCGTCACAGATAAATACCTGTTTGCCTTTTGTAAACGTTGTCACATTCCGGCAAAAATATCCGGCTTCATTGCCATGGCCCTTTCCATTGCCATTTGGCTCGGGCTTTTAATTGCCGGCATCAGCATGTTATTCAGTATGGTTGTTCCGGAACTTTACAGTAGCATATTAAAGCTGGCCAGCGACTTACGTACTTATGTTAATATTATTTATAACTTTGTAAACGAGCATTTGGAGAATAATCCGGAAATTTTAACCTATATTCAAACTGCTTTGGATACACTGACCAACTGGGTTTACAACTGGGTAAACAATGACTTGATTATACAGGCTCAAAATCTTATGTCCAAACTGACTGTAGGTATTTCCTGGATTGTTTCCTTTGTTACCAATACTGCGGTTAGTCTGATTGTTTCCGTTTATTTGTTAGTCAGCAAAAAACGGTTCCTCGGACAATTAAAAAAATTATTATATGTATTCCTTAAACCGGATACAGCCAATGCCACTCTTTCCATTTTCCGTCAGGTAAATAAGATTTTTGGCGGCTTTATTTCCGGAAAACTTATTGATTCCCTGATTATCGGTGTCCTCTGTTTCATCGGCGTTTCCATTTTAAAGATGCCGTATCCGCTGTTAATCAGTGTTTTTATTGGTGTTACCAATATTATTCCATTCTTTGGTCCATTCATTGGTGCCATTCCATGTGCATTTTTGATACTCCTGATTGACCCGGGCAAATGTCTGATTTTCCTTATTTTCATCTTCCTGCTTCAGCAGCTGGATGGTAATGTTATCGGTCCTGCTATTTTAGGCGATTCCACCGGTGTTTCTCCGTTTTGGATTGTCGTATCCATTTTAGTGGGTGGCGGATTGTTCGGTTTTATCGGCATGCTACTCGGTGTTCCGACCTTTGCGGTAATTTACTTCCTGGTAAAAACATTCTCTGAGTATCATCTTCGTAAAAAAGCACTGCCTACCGATTCCATGCTTTATTGCCGCATAGAAAAAATCGATCCGGACACCGGAGATCCGGTTCTGCTTCCGCTTCGCCAGGTTAAACGAAAAAAACAAACCGATCATGGCCTGATGGAAGCCTTAGATGTTATTTCTTTGCGAAGAATGCGTGGTTCTTCGGCACCTGTCAAGAGTGTCGAACCGGTTAAAGAACCTGATTCTGATGAAACTTCCGATGAACAAGAATCAATACCACCAGCTTAGCTGGTGGTTTGCTCTGCGGCTATAAGCCGCTGTTCCCAGCTTGCCTCTAAAGAGGCTCTGAAAGATCCGCCTTCCGCACTGCGGTCACGGGCTGGCTCTAAAGAGCCTCTTTTTATTTGCC
>JAZQJL010000154.1:0-6906 GCA_045541595.1 Lachnospiraceae bacterium
CTCTATGGAACCGCCGCCGCGACCCACAATTATGACATCCACGTTACCGTCCAGTGCCCGGATGCCCTTTACAACCGTTTTGGCCGCGCCTTCTCCCTGCACCTTGGCAGGATACAATACCAGCTGCACATAAGGATTTCTGCGTCTTGCAATTTGACAAATGTCCTGTAAAGCCGCTCCCGTGGAAGCCGTAACGATTCCTACACGTTTTGCATAGCGGGGAACCGGTTGCTTATGATCCGGAGAAAACAGTCCTTCCGCTCCCAGCTTTTTCTTTAAATATTCAAATTCCTCATACAGACGTCCGATGCCGTCTAAGCGGATTTCGTCTGCATATAACTGATATTTTCCATCCCGTTCATACACGCTGATACTGCCGAATACAATAACATTCTGACCATCTTCCATACGAAAAGAAATGCCGGCGCGACGGCCGGCAAACAATACGCAGGCAATCTGGGCTGCGCCATCTTTTAACGTAAAATAGATATGTCCGGAAGTATGATACTTGCAGTTGGAAACCTCTCCTTTGACATAAATATGGTTTAACAGGGAGTTTCCGCTGAACATATACTTGATGTACGTGTTAATCTGGGATACAGAATAAATCTCTGCCATAGTACCCCTTCTTTTCTACTTTATTACCTTGGCAAGAACTCCGTTTACAAAACCGGAAGATGCATCATTACCATACTTTTTGGCAAGTTCCACTGCTTCATTGATTGCTACCTTGTCCGGAACCTCTTCATCATAGCGGATTTCATAGGTTGCAATACGGAGAATGGTAAGCTCTGCCTTGCCCATACGGTTTAAGCGCCATCCTTCTGCCGCCTCGGACAGAATCATATCAATGGTTCCTTCTTCAGCAACGATAGCCTCTAATTTTGCCTTTACCGGTGCAAATTCTTCTGCATTTTCAATTTCCTGCTGGGTCTGATATAACTCCACCTGTTCCTTCAGTTCTGCCACATCGTGGAAGTCCTTACAGAATAATAATTTGAACAGATGCTCTCTCTCCTCGCGTTTTGTCATGTTAATTCTCCTTGTTTTACGAAGTAAAATGCCCGCCCGGTTATGCGGGCAGAGAAATTTTCTTCCTGTTTTTTAAGCAGAACAAGCCCGGAACCTGATTGTTCCGAGCTATGTCCGTTTTACTTTGTTGTTTCTGTTTCTACCCCTACGATGTTGATATTAACGTCGCATACCTGTAAGCCTGCCATATTTTCGATGGCGCTCTTTACACGGTCCTGTACAGCCTTGCAAACCTTTGGAATGCTGTAGCCGTACTTCATAACAACAGCCAGTGCCACATGAACGGAAGTACCGTCTTCATCAAACTCAATGGTAACACCCTTGGTAAGATTCTTCACGCCCAGCTTGCCAACCAGTTCATTGGTCAGGTTGCCCTGCATGGAAGCAATTCCTTCGATTTCTGTTGCAGCAAGTCCGGCAATGGTAGCAATAACATCACCGGCAATTTTAACTTCGGAAGTAAATTCCTTTTCTTCTGCATTTACTTTTTCTGTTTCCATAGACATAAATGTATCCTCCTAATCATCCCGTTGCGCCTGTGATTGGCTGCAACATGGCAAATTTCAGTTCATCTTCCAGTATATTATACCAAACTATCTCCGATTTGCAAAGTCTTTCTTATTTTTTTATGTAATCAGTCTTCCTGGATTGCTGCTGTAATGGTAATATCCTTTACTTCATAGCCGGTTTTTCTTGTCACAATGTCTTCAATCTGGGCTATTTGCTGGTCTGTTACACTAACTGCATTAATTACCACATCCACCTCATCTTCAGAAATATTAACAATCGGATCTGCAAAGCCCTTGGCTTCCAACAGCAGTTCCGCTGCATTTTCCTTTTCCGCAATTGTGGTGAGATTTACCAGGGTTTCCACAGCCCCCTGCTTCTGTTCTTCGCTTAAGTTTTCATTATCGATAATTTCCATCAGGGTTTCCTTACTCATGGCCCGGCGCTGCTCTCTCACCAGTCTTGCATTGGTGGTGAAGTTTCCCTGTAATGTCGTACTTACCATGACCGCTTCACCAACCTGATGGTCATCGCCGTCTGCCACATCCTTATTCCCGTCCGCTGTATCCTTTTCTTTCCCGGATACGCTCACCGCATCTGTTCCGGTAGCCATATTTCCCACGTTAATTGTTACCCCGGCGCCTTCCGTTTCTGCATCATCTGCATTGCCGTTGTCCGACACATTTAATTCATAACCGCTTTTGTTTCCCTCACCGGATGCCTCATTCCCTGCGTCCTTGCCTGCATCGGAAAACTGCAGATAGCCGGCTGCACATATCATCAGTGCTAATGCTGTAATAATTACCTGGTTTTTCTTAAAAATTTGTTTCATCGTTCCTCCGTTCCTGCCTGTCGGCAAATTATTTCATTTTCATTATTCTAATTTTATGCGCCGGAAGGTCAAATAGTACCTGTACCGCATTCAGAATATCCAAATCCACCGTTCCTGTACCGCTTCCTTCCGCAATCACCACTACACCGGTAATTTCAGGGTAATTCTCACTTAACACATACGGCGCGCTTTCTCCTTCCGTATCGGAAAAAACCGTGGTTCCTTCACTCCTTTCACTGACAGAATTTCTGCTTCCGCCGGCACTGTCCGTTTCCGTCATCTGCTCCGTTTCCCTGCTTCCGTCCTGCAGAATGATCTTTTTGACAGAGCCGTTTACCGTAATCATGACAGACACCTTTCCGACATGTTCCACACCGGACAACAGCTCCGACAATTTTTCTTCCATCCTCGTCACATAATCTGCAGATTCCGTGTTCTGCATACCCGTTTCCAAACCGGTCTGCTGCATGACACCTTTCTGATTTTCTTCCTCCTCTTTCTTCGTCGGGAACACAATCACCAGGCAGCACAATCCGGCAACCAGCAGCATTCCCCATTCTTTCACACCGAAAGAGAGAAGTTTTTCCTTTCCCTTTGTTACCCACTTCTGCAGGTCCATCTTATTCTGCCTCCTGTATCACCACTTCTATTTTATTCTCTTCCACCTGATAAAATTCCGCCAACCGTTCCCTAATGTAAAGTTCCAGCGGCGAAACGGTTTCTCTTTCCTTTTCTTCTCCGATACGTACCGGCGACACCGTCGGAATCAATATTTGCGTTTCTTCCGTTTTGTCCAGGTAGCACCCCCACACCTGCATCTGCTCAATGGTTCCGTCCTTAGCCACGGAAACCTCCGCATGATTCAGCTTCAGCCCGTTTTTCTGCAATATCCGGTCCACCTGACCCGCGATTGTATTTTTATACTCTTTCAGCACCGAGTTCTCCGTCTGCCCGTCCGTCCGGTAAATTTCCTCCAATACTTTTTCCGTTCCCAGTGCATAATCAAAGGAGAAAAACATTGTCATAAACCGGCTCTGTATATCTTCTGATTCCGTCATGGGCTTTAAAAACTGCAACAGCAGAATCACCCCGGCCACCCACCTTGCAAATTTATAGTACTTTGTGTCTGCAATCAGTTCTAAAATTATGCCGGACAATACCATAAATAATGCAATATTACAGACCCACCTCATACATTTCCGCCTTTCCTTACGCAGTAATTCTTGTCATGACCACCAATAAGAGCAAAAATAAAAGGACTCCTACTGCCAGTGTTTCCATCAAAAGCCGCTGTGCTACCCCCACATGCTGCAAAAACTGTTCCGTCATTTCCTGGGCCACCGGTTCGGCTACCGCAGCCAGGACACGATACATCAGATATTGCAAAAACAGTTTTATTAAAGGTACCGCCATAACAAGAATTAAGAAAACAACTCCCACAAGGCCAATGGCGTTTTTCAGTACCGTTCCCGCTCCCATCACCGTTTCCCAGGCTCCGCCAAGCAAATCTCCGATTCCCGGAATTGCCGCGGCAGATTTCACCACTGCGGTACGTTTCAGATTGTCTATGGCAGGAGCTAAAATTCCTTGTACCGCCCCCAGAGCCAGGGCGATACCAAGCAGTGTTTTCCGTATCCAGGAAAACAGGCTGACAATCAGCTCCAATAACCGTATAAATACAGGACGCTTCTGCATACAGGAGGCAAACGCCAGCAGTAAATATGCCTGCGTCAGCGGAAGCAGGCAATATCTGGTCAGAAGTTCGAAAAACCCTAGCAGAAACGCCGTTCCCTGATAATATCCGGCAGCCGTTACCGAGCCGGTCACCACCGCAATACTGATACAATACATGGGAAGCAGTGCCCCTACAAAACCGCACAGATTTTCCATGCCGTTTATCGTTGTGGTAAGCGAAACCGAAAATCCGGATACCGTATGTACCGCCATAAGGAAATACACACATAAAAAGCCCACATGAGCGGTTCCGTCCTTGGAAAACGCTTTGGAAAGGTTGGAAAATAACGAGGAAAACAAAATAAGAAACAAAAGCCTGACACCGTGTTCCACCGGAAATGTTACTGTGGAACACAGCCACTCCCCGATTTCTTTCAAAACCTCTCCAAAACCTCCGGTTTCCCCACTGACACACTTTCTTACCAGTTCCTCAAACGTCAGCGGAAACTCCTTTGGCAAAAGCCGTTCCACCGTGTTCTGCAGTTCGGTATAATCTATTTGCAGTTCCTCTGTCATACCATTGCCACCATCAGTTCAAACAGGGCAAGTACAATCGGCATTCCGATGGTTACTATGGTCAGCTTGCCCACCAGTTCAATTTGTCCCGCCACTGCAGAATATCCGGCATCCCGGCAAAGCGAGGCCGAAAATTCAGAAAGATAAGTTACTCCGATCATCTTCATCAGTAATGTGATGTACTCCATGTCAACAGAGAGCAGCTTTTCCAACCGTTCAAAGGTTCCCACAATGCCATCCAGAAGCTGAAGTGCAATCCAGGCGATCAAAATACTTCCCGTAAAAGAAACAAAGGTGGAAAACTCCGCTCTCCCGTGGCGCATCGCCATGGCAATGAGTATCGTCAATATTCCAAGCAACGCCGTTTTCAGCATTCTCTTCCTCCTTACAACTGAAACAGTTCCTGTATGGTTGCAAACAATTCCGCCACATAAGGAACGATCCAAAACAGAACCAGTATCAGACCGGCCAGACTGGTAAGATATGCCTGATCTTCCCGTCCGGAGTGCTTTAACACTTGATTCAGCACGGAAACAAGAATACCGACTGCAGCTATTTTGAAAATCATCTGTATGGTCATTTATTTTTCCTCCATTCACAGTACCAAAATTAGCAAAAATATGCCGCCGAGCATTCCCAGAGTTCTGCAAAGATATGCTTTATCGGCTCCGTGTTCCCGTAAGCTGACAATGTCTTCTTCCAACCGGTTCAGATAGAATTCTATGGAGGTTCTTCTGGTTTCCCTGTCCGACTCCATAAAGTACAGGCCAAGCTCTCCAAACTCTTCCTTTTGCTCCCCGGACAGCGGGCTGTCCTTCAGGGCAGAAGCAGCCAGCTGCTTCCAAACTTCTTGCAAAGAGAATCCTTCTTTCTTTGTTAATTCCTCTGCCAGTACCTGAAAAAAAGCTGCCAGTCGTCCGCCGTGCCGGGCACCGATTACGGCAAGGGCCTCCGGTAGCGGCATCTGCCGGTATTCCAGCTCTCCCTGCAGCAGAAACAATGCGGTTTTTATATCCTTTAACCACTTCTCCTGTTCTTTGACCCGCAGAGCCAGTAAGCTTCCGATGGCGTAAGCCGAAATAAGTACCAGCACCGCTCCCAGCATCTTTATCATGAAAGCTCCACCCTCTCTCCTGCTTTATTGCATATTTCTTCTACAATTCCCGGCATTGCCCCGGGCTTTAAAAACACATAGCGCTCGAACATTTCATCCACCTGTTCCTTCCCAAATCTTCCGTTCTTTCCCTCTCCATGGACTGTCGCCAGTATGGTGCAACCGCAGTATATGGATTTTCTGATAACCTCCATATCCTTCTCTCCGCCTAACTCATCCACGGCAATCACTTCCGGAGACATGGAACGAAGCAGTAATTCTATCCCAAGGGACTTCGGACATCCGTCCAACACGTCCGTCCGCATTCCCAAATCATTTTGCGGAACTCCGTGATAGCAGGCTGCCAGCTCCGACCGTTCGTCTGCCACTCCCACTTTCCGTCCGCGATACCGTAAGCTTCGCCCGGAGGCCGTCGTCAGCATTCCTCCGTCTGACACCAGGCGGATTAAATCCCGAAGCATCGTGGTTTTCCCGCAGCCCGGCGGAGAAACAATGAGAGTGTGACAAAGCCTGTCTCCCTCCAGCAAATAAGGCAGCACCTTTTCTGCACAGCCTTTCTTTTCCCTGGCCAGACGGACATTCAAGAATGAGATATTCCGAATCGTTTTTATTTTCCCCTCACTCAGTACCACTTTCCCGCAGATACCTACCCTGTGACCTCCCTGTATGGTTAAAAAACCTTGTCTTATTTCCTCCTCATAGGCATATGTAGAGAAATTGCTTACATATTCCATCATTTCCCGGATTTCATTGGCCGATGCCACATAAGCATCTTCCACCGTACCGCAAATTCCTCCGTTTTTATGTAAAAACAATTCCGCTCTTCCCTTTTGCAGCATGACCGGTCCGTCGCAACGGAACCTCACTTCCGTATAGCCTTCTGCCAGTAAATCAACTCCGTTTATTTTTTCCCGTAGCTTTGCAGGAAAAATTTTATTCAGTTCCGATTGCATGGACTCCTCCTTCTACATGTTCGTTCTTGTCCTATCATATGAGCCTGTACAAAAAAACATGACTGTCAAAGCAAAAAAAAGAACGGCCCGAAAAAAATACAGGCCGCTCTTTTTCTATTGCTCCCAGCTTATCTGTTCTGATTATTGTTGTTATTCTTCTGGTTGTTATTGTTGTTATTCTTATTGTTCTGGTTGTTCTTCTGGTTGTTGTTCTGGTT
>JAZQJL010000155.1:0-3474 GCA_045541595.1 Lachnospiraceae bacterium
CTTTACTGTTCACGTAAAGGGATTGCCGGAGACGATGAAGCAACTATTGTTGGTGAATTGGATAATATTGATGTTTCCCTGGCTTATGAGAACGAAGTCGGAGGCCAAGCGGTCTTAGGAAGACAAGACTCACTGACAACTCCTTGGCTCACAGAACGACATGGCTACGATCCGACTTCATCGGTCTTTACTGTTCACGTAAAGGGATTGCCGGAGACGATGAAGCAACTATTGTTGGTGAATTGGATAATATTGATGTTTCCCTGGCTTATGAGAACGGGGAACAGGTTGTATATTTAAATGGCGAGAATGTAAACGGTTTTATCCGTACACCGGAAGCCGGAAACATGGCATCTGCCGTTTCTGTGTATGCTAAAGTAAGAGCCAAAATGGTTGAGCTTCAGCAGGCTTTGGCAGAAAAGACCAGCGTGGTAATGGATGGCAGAGACATCGGTACGGTGGTTCTTCCGAATGCAGAGGTGAAAATTTATCTTACCGCATCTTCCGAGGTGCGCGCAAAGCGTCGTTTCGATGAACTGGTGGCAAAGGGAATGGAGTGTAACCTTATGCAGCTTCAAAAGGAAATAGAAGAGAGAGATTACCGGGACATGAACCGGGAAGTTTCTCCGCTAAAAAAGGCAGAAGATGCGGTGGAGCTGGATACATCCCATATGTCCATTCCGGAAGTTGTTAATGCGATGCAGAAAATCATTGCTGAAAAAATCGGAGAATAAAGGTTTTAGTGTATGAAAGTAAAAGTAGCAAAAACCGCAGGCTTCTGTTTTGGAGTGAAGCGGGCAGTGGAACTGGTGGAAAAACAGGCTTCTTTGGGAAAAAGGGTGTATACATACGGACCTATTATTCACAATGAAGAAGTGACGGAAGCTCTGGCAAAAAAAGGTGTACGGTTTGTTTCCGGAAAAGAAGAATGGAGCCGGATGGAATCAGGCACACTGATTATCAGATCCCATGGTGTTTCCAAAAAAGAATTTGAAGAGATGCAGACAAGCGGTCATGAGATACTGGATGCCACCTGTCCGTTCGTAAAAAAAATCCACAGGATTGTGGAAGAGCAAAGCAGGAACGGCCGCCAAATTATTGTGATCGGAAGTGAAGCCCATCCGGAGGTGCAGGGCATTATCGGATGGTGTCAGGGGCCTGTTTTGGTCATTGAAAACGCGGAAATGGCGGAGAAATTGGAAGAAAATCCCGGAAAAAAAGTTTGCATTGTAGCACAAACGACATTTAATAGCAAGAAATTTCAAGATTTAGTTGAAATTATTGAAAAAAAGAGGTATGATATACTTGTTTTAAGTACGATATGCAGTGCCACGGAAGAAAGACAAAAAGAAACAAGCCTCTTAGCGCAGGAATCAGAGGCCATGATTGTCATCGGCGGACTGCATAGTTCGAATACACGTAAGTTGTATGAGATATCAAAACAGCAATGTGTAAATACTTACTTCATACAGAAACTCAGTGACCTTGACTTGAAATTATTTAAGTCATTCCGTAGTGTAGGTATTACAGCAGGGGCATCAACCCCAAACAATATTATCGAGGAGGTTCATACCAGCATGTCAGATTTAAGTTTCGAACAATTATTGGAGGAGTCTTTTAAGACAATACACAACGGAGAGGTAGTTGAAGGTACTGTTATTCGTGTTAAAGAAGATGAAATTGTCTTAAATATCGGTTATAAGGCTGATGGTATCATTACCAGAAGCGAATATACAAACACTCCTAACGTTGACTTAACAACAGTTGTTAAGGAAGGCGACAAGATGCAGGCAAAGGTTCTTAAGGTAAATGACGGTGAAGGTCAGGTGTTATTAACCTACAAGAGACTTGCAGCAGAAAAGGGCAGCAAGAGATTAGAAGAAGCTTTCAACAACAAGGAAGTTTTAACAGCTGCAGTTTCCGCAGTTTTAGAGGGCGGATTAAGCGTAGTAGTAGACGAGACAAGAGTATTTATTCCTGCAAGCCTTGTTTCTGATTCCTACGAAAAGGATTTATCCAAGTATAAGGATCAGGAAATTGAGTTCGTAATCAGCGAGTTCAATCCAAAGAGAAGAAGAATCATCGGTGACCGTAAGCAGCTCTTAGTTGCTAAGAAGGCAGAGCTTCAGAAGGAGCTTTTCGCTAAGATTCAGGTTGGCGATGTGGTAGAAGGTACTGTAAAGAACGTTACAGATTTCGGTGTATTCATCGATCTCGGCGGTGTAGACGGTCTCCTTCATATTTCCGAAATGTCCTGGGGCAGAGTTGAGAATCCTAAGAAGGTATTCAAGGCAGGCGATGCAGTTCGTGCATTTATCAAGGACATCACAGGTGAAAAGGTTGCATTAAGCCTTAAGTTCGCAGATCAGAATCCATGGGCAAACGCAGAAGAAGATTTCGCAGTTGGCAACGTAGTTACCGGTAAGGTTGCTCGTAT
Organism: Lachnospiraceae bacterium; assembly: GCA_045541595.1. Lineage (GTDB taxonomy): Bacteria > Bacillota > Clostridia > Lachnospirales > Lachnospiraceae > SIG299. Next base: position 2,438 of record JAZQJL010000155.1, read on the forward strand.
GACTGACTTTGGTGCTTTCGTTGAATTAGTACCTGGCGTTGACGCTTTATTACATGTTTCCCAGATTTCCAGAAACCATGTAGAAAAGCCTGCTGACGTATTAAAGATTGGTCAGGAAGTTACTGCAAAGATTGTTGATTTCAACATCGCAGACAAGAAGATCAGCTTAAGTATTAAGGCATTAGAGGCTCCTGCTCAGGAAGAAGCTCCTGTAGAAGAAGCACCTGCAGAAGACGCTGAATAATTGTAACAAGCATGAAAGGGGCTGTTGGAAGCAACAGTCCCTTTTTCAAAAAAATACTTTTGGGGAAAGCAACAAAACAATGGTTTGGTTGTTAAAATCAAAGGAGGTTTACTATGGACGATTATGAAAGCTTTAAAAAACAAATCTTTACGCTGACACAAATTGATTTGAATGCGTATAAAGAAAAGCAGATGAGAAGAAGAATAGATTCCCTGATTACCAAGCACGGAATCAAAACATATCCTGATTATGTGGCGGCTATTAAAGCCAATAAGGACATGTTTGAGGAGTTTGTAAACTACCTTACCATCAATGTATCTGAATTTTACCGTAATCCGGAGCAGTGGAAGGTGCTGGAAAATGAGATTCTTCCGACGCTAATGGCAAAATCCAGAAGTTTAAAAATTTGGAGTGCAGCATGCTCCACCGGTGATGAGCCCTATTCTCTTGTCATGATGTTGTCCAGACATATGCCGCTTTCTAATATTAAAATTATTGCAACGGATATTGATAAGCAGGTTCTTGCAAAAGCCAAGGACGGTTTATACAACGTAAAGAGTTTGAAAACGTTACCGGACGACTTAATGAAGAAATATATTACTCAGGTAAATGAGTATACATATAAAGTAGCAGACGAAGTAAAGAGATGCGTAGAGTTTAAGCAGCACAATCTGTTAAAGGATCCATATCCAGCCGACTGTGATTTGATTGTATGCCGCAATGTATTAATTTACTTCACAGAAGAAGCAAAAACAGATATTTATAAGAAGTTTAATGCTTCCCTTAAGAAGGA
>JAZQJL010000156.1:0-2826 GCA_045541595.1 Lachnospiraceae bacterium
AACGAAACCTTATCCGTCAGCGGCCAGCTTTTGGTGAAACTGTTTGGCAAAGAAGAGTACGAATATGACCGCTACAAAAATGCCAATGCCAGAATGATTGGTTTAAATATTAAAGAAAGCATGGCAGGCCGTTGGTTTAGAGTGGTTATCAACACCTTTTCCAGCGTAGGTCCGATGCTTCTGTATCTGGTGGGCGGGATTCTCATCATGAAATACGATTCCTCCCTTTCCGTAGGTGACATCAGCGTTTTGGTGGCGCTGCTCGGCAGAATGTACGGCCCGGTAAATTCCCTGTTAAACATTCAGGTGGAGTGGATTCGTTCCATGGCGCTGTTTACCCGTATTTTCGAATACTTTGACATGCCGGTGGAGATTCAGAACGCACCGGATGCCCTTGTGCCAAAGAACGCGGATGGCAATGTAGAATTCAAGCATGTAGAGTTTTCTTACAATCCGGAACGCCAGATTTTAAAGGATATCAACTTTGAATTAAAGAGCGGCAACAGCATTGCCATCGTGGGACCGTCCGGCTCCGGAAAGAGTACCATCATCAACCTGATTCCGCGACTGTACGACGTGTGCGGCGGTGAGGTAACCTTTGACGGCGTGGACGTCCGCAAACTGGACTTAAACTTCCTGCGGGATAAAATCGGCATCGTCAGTCAGGAAACCTACCTGTTTAACGGAACCATCCGCGACAATCTTTTGTATGCAAAGCCGGATGCCACGGAGGAAGAGCTGATTGAAGCCTGCAAAAAGGCCAACATTTATGACTTTATTGAAAATCAGGAACAGGGACTGGATACCATGGTGGGCAACCGGGGACTCAAACTTTCCGGGGGCGAAAAACAGCGTATTTCCATTGCCAGAATTCTGTTAAAGAATCCGGTGTTGTTTATTTTTGACGAAGCCACCTCGGCCCTGGACTCCATTTCCGAGAAAAAAATCCAGGAGGCTATCGACCCGATTATCCATTCCAGAACCAGTATCTTAATTGCCCATCGTCTCTCCACCATCCTGGCGGCAGACGAAATTCTTGTCATCAAAGACGGCAAAATTGCGGAGCGGGGTACCCACGCAGAATTGCTGGACGACGGCGGAATTTATCAGGAGCTGTACGAGACACAGTTTGGCAAGGCGCTGGTGCAGGAGTAAGATTTAATAGAGATTTTTTACGAATTTGTGGTATAATTATAGTAATCCGGATAAAAAGGGGTGAAAGATATGTCGGAAGATAAAAGATGGCAGTTTGAACTGGAAGCATATATACGCCAGGGGGAACCTGACCAGGCAGAAAAAAGTGAAGCATGGCGTACTGCCATTGGGTTACAGGCGGTAGACGGGCTTGAAACTTCCGAGTATTTGCTGGATACCGCCAAAGATCATATTGAAGGAAAAATAAATATTGATGAAGCCCAGAAGCGGATTATGAGTTACTATGAGGAACGCAATGATCGCATAGAAGCAGAGGAAGACACGATGGAAGCAGATATTGTATCCACAAGAATTGCGAAGCTTCTGGGCGAAAAAACTTTTCAGTTTTCGCCGGCAGAGTGGTTGTCTATTCATCGCAGATTGTTCGAAGGGGTATTTGAACATGCCGGTCAAATCAGACCGTATAACATTACCAAGAAGGAGTGGGTGCTAAAGGGAGATACAGTTATTTATGCATCCTGGAACAGCATTAAAGAAACACTGGATTATGATTTTAATACAGAAAAACAGTTTTCCTATGAGGGGTTGTCCTTGACGGCATCCATAAAACATTTGACAAAATTTACTTCGGATATTTGGCAGATTCACCCATTTTGCGAGGGAAATACCAGAGCAACCGCAGTGTTTTTGATTAAGTATCTCAAAACCTTTGGATTTGAGGTAAATAATGATACCTTTGAAAAACATTCCTGGTATTTCAGAAATGCTTTGGTGCGGGCAAATTATAATGATTTAAAAAATGGAATTCATGCAACCACAAAATATTTAGAACTGTTTTTCAGCAACCTTTTGATGGGGACAAAGCATGAATTGAAAAATAGGCATATGCATGTGGATTATGTGGAGGAGAGCCAAAGTGTCAATGTCAAAATCTCAAAGTGTCAAAATGACACTTTAAAATGCACTTTGGAAGAATTGGCAGTTTTGAAGATAATAAACAAAGAGCCTGATGTGAAGCAAAAGGATTTAGTGACTCGCACAGGAAAATCTCTTAGTACGATTAAGAGAATTATGGATGCGTTACAGCAAAAGAACTACATCCGCCGAATCAACGGAAAACGTTATGGAACCTGGGAGGTTTTGGCGGAGGTAAATGAAAAATAAAAGGTGATATAAATGCCATTTAAAATTGTACGAAACGATATAACCAAAATGTGGGTGGATGCCATTGTCAACACCGCCAACCCGCTACCAACCTACGGCAGCGGTGTGGATGCGGCAATTTACCACGCCGCAGGTGAAGAACTGCTGTTGGTGGATCGCAAAAAAATCGGCCCTATGGCAGAGGGAAGCGTGGCTATTACGCCAGGATTTGCGCTTCCTGCAAAATATATTATCCACGCCGTAAGTCCGTTGTATATTGACGGAGAAAGCGGAGAGGAAGAGAAGCTGCGTTCCTGCTATAAAAAGAGCCTGGAACTGGCAGCAGAGCATCATTGCGAAAGCATTGCGTTCCCGCTGATTTCCACCGGAAGCTTCGGCTATCCAAAGGAAGAGGGCATGCGCATTGCCCTGGACGAAATCAACGGGTTCCTTTTGCAGCATGACATGCTGGTTTATCTTGTGGTGTTCGATGAGGATTCCACAAGGCTGGGAAGAAATCTGTACCCG
>JAZQJL010000157.1:0-12169 GCA_045541595.1 Lachnospiraceae bacterium
ATGCCATGGGCCGCTCCCTGGTGGCCGAGAATGCGGAAGAAGTTACCCTGTATTACTGCGCCGCCACTAACTTTTGGGGTGAAGAGCCGGAAGCTTACGTTAACCGGCATCTGGCAGAAGGCATGGCCAAGGGCTATGATACACTAAAAGAAGAACACATTGCGGATTATCAGAGTTATTTTAACCGTGTAAAATTAGAACTTTACAGCGAAGCGGAAATCAGGGGAACCGTTGCAAAAAACAAAGCAATTCCAACTCCGGAGCTTTTAGATAGTGTAAAACACGGAGAAATTCCGACAGAACTTGTGGAAAACTATTTTGATTTCGGACGCTATCTGTTGATATCCTCCAGCCGTCCGGGCACTCTTCCGGGCAATCTGCAAGGTATCTGGTGCAAGGATTTCACTCCGCCATGGGGATGTAAATTCACCATCAATATCAATACCCAGATGAACTATTGGCCGGCAGAAACCTGCAACCTGTCCGACTGTCACACCGTTCTTTTTGACCATATCGAGCGCATGGTAGAACACGGCCGTGTTACTGCTGAAAAAATGTATGGGTGCCGCGGTTTCGTTGCCCACCACAACACCGACTTATGGGGTGATACCGCGCCACAGGATTTATGGATTCCGGGCACCTACTGGGTGATGGGCGCCGCGTGGTTATGTACCCACCAGTGGACCCACTATGTATATACCCGGGACAAAGAATTTCTACAACGTGCCTTTCCTGTGATGCGGGAGGCCGCCCTGTTCTTCCTGGATTTCATGATAGAACATGAAGGCTATATGGTTACCTGTCCGTCCGTTTCTCCAGAGAATACTTTTATTCTTCCAAGCGGCGAGCGGGGTTGCAACAGTGCCGGTGTTACCATGGATAATCAAATCCTGCGGGATTTGTTTACCCAGTGCATCAAGGCTGCTGAAATCCTTGGTGTAGAGGACGCGCTGAACGAAAAAATCAAATATCAGTTGTCCCGTCTGCGGCCAACCAAGATTGCTTCCAACGGCACCTTAATGGAGTGGGACAAAGAATACGAGGAAGCAGAACCGGGACACCGCCATATTTCCCATCTGTTTGGCTTATATCCATCCACGCAGATTACCCCGGAGGATACGCCGGACCTCACTGCCGCTGCAGAAAAAACATTGGAGCGTCGTCTCTCCATGGGTGGCGGACACACCGGTTGGAGCTGTGCATGGATTATCAATCTGTATGCCCGTCTGCAAAAGGGTGAAAAGGTGTACGAAACATTGAAAAAGTTATTTACCAACTCCACCCTCACCAATCTGTTTGACAACCATCCTCCGTTCCAAATCGACGGAAATTTCGGCGCAACCGCCGCCATTGTGGAAATGCTGATTCAGGCCCGAAACGGCAAAATCTTTTTACTTCCTGCCCTGCCAAAGCAGTGGCCATGCGGCCGCATTGAAGGCGTATGTCTGCCGGGTAATGCCACGGCAACCCTTTGCTGGAATAACGGTAAGGTAACGGAGTTTGTGGTTACAACAGGCAATGCCGAGTGGTATGCGGAAGTATTTGAAAACGGAGAAGCCTATCCGTTGAAGATTGTGTATCAATAAAATGTATCAAAGGAGAATTGCCCCGCAGCAGTTCTCCTTTTTTCGGAGGAATATACAGACTCAGCAGCCTTCCTCGGAATTCTTGCCACGCAGGGCATCACAAAGCTTATTAATGGATGTTGAATGTGAGGTGCTATAACTCAGCGGAGGAAATATATCATTATCATTTTTGCATAGTATCATTTTAAAATTTGATTTGAGAACCAGCCTTCGGCTGCATTAAAAAAGGACTTGAAGTGCCCTTAGGACAATACATTGTCCACGGACACTTCAGGTCCTTTTTTCGTGCTCCGCACATGTTCTCAAATCAAATCAGCCAAGTGCCAGCTAATATATACGGTTCCTCCGCTTCAAACAGATAGTCACCTCACATCCGCCATCCATATCTTTTGTGATGCCCTGTGCGGAGAATTCCGGTAAGGCTCTGAACGTCCTGTATACTCCTCCGAAAACGGAAACGTTACTGCTGCGGGGAAATTCTCTGCCTAAGCTACTTTTTCTTTTTCACCATCAGAAATACTAACACCGAAATAAGCACAGCGATAGCAACTACCGCAATTATTACGCCTGTATTATTTCCCGGTTCCTTCACACTATCGGAGGTTGCATCTAAAGTCAGATTGTCCTGGGCCGCTTTTGTCGGTGCAGGAGTTTCCGTTGCCGGAGCCTCGGTTGGTTCCGGTGTCGGCTCTGTGGTCGGTTCCGGTGTTTCGGTAGGTGCAGTAGTTGGTTCCGGCATCTCGGCCGGCTCCTCCACCGGCCATTCTACTTTCTCTGTAGCAGACAGTTCTGCCAGTTCAATCGTAAAGTTGATTACCAGGGAATCCGTAAAATCAATGGAATCCGGCTCGATGGCTGCATTTTCCGCAGTCGGGCCGTACATGTTATAAAACTCCAGGCGCAGATTACCGTTAGCCTCGGTATCTCCCACTACCACTTTGGCCGCATTCAGGTCCATTTCCTCGCCGTCCTGAACAACGGAAGTTACGGTTGCCCGTACCGTGGTCGCAACTTTCTCATTATACGCCGCCATTTCCGCATCCGTCATTAAGGTAGTGGCATCTATTCCGGTCAACTGTTTTGCATATTCTAACAGATCCACGCAGAACACTACGGTACCTACTACCGGCGCATCCGCTCCCGGTCCCGGAAATACAAGGGAATAGGAACCGTTCTCCAAAGTGCTGACTGCGATTCCGGTCTTTGCGGTAGCATCCTCCGTCATAACGGTGTAGCTCCAGTCACTGCTGGCAAAGCAAATGCGGCCGGTTACACTTTCCACTGCCGGAATCGGTCTTCCCGCTACTAAGTCCACAATGACCTGTTCGCCGCTTTCTTCTTCCGGCTCTTCCGCCTGCTGACTGAGTGCAGTTAACACGGCCGCCATGTCATGACTTGCACCGTCTACAAGAAAGGTGGTGACAGAATTTCCTTTTATCGTAGCTCTGATTGTTCCGTCTTTTACTTCCAGGTTCTCAAGCTCTGCCCAGTTTTCACCGGTTGCATAGTCGCCGCTGGTGCGGATAACCGAAACTGTGGTACCCGCAGCCTCAAAGGCTGTCAGGTCAAAGCACACTTCTCTGTCTGCCGCGCTTGTATTATAAGTTACAATTTTAATCTGACCGTCTTCTGCATGGAATGCAGCCGTAGTCTTTCCGTCTTTCGTGGCAATCAGGGTGTCGCCCGGACGGATGTATCTGGTGTACTGGCCAAAGGCATAGTACTTCTTGGTCTTCACGATGGTTTCCTCGTTCATATCTGCATAGCAGACGCCCCAGAAACCGTTGGTATCCAGCGTTTTCTGATCCAGTGTATCCGGATCGAATTTATTCTCGGTATCACAGTAGGAACCAATGGCCTGCCACATAATCCAGGCGGAAGGCTGAAGATTGTTCAGGTCTGCCGTAATCTGGCTTGCAAAATTCAGGGCAGCACCCATTTCTCCTGCGTTGTCGCCCATCACACCACCGTTGTCCGTCTCTGTCATCCAAAGCTTCTTTCCAAGAGTCAGTGCTGTTTTATAAAGCTTCTGACTGGATGCGGTATTTCTGGAATAGGTATGTGTATTTAGCTGGTCCAGGAAAGCCAGTGCCTCCTCGGACAGCTTTTTGATAGAGAGATTTGTGGTTGTGTCGTTGGTCTCATCACAGCCGGCAAGGGCAATGTCGGAAAGTCCATGCTTTTCCATTGCTGCGTGCATCATGCTGATCATAGCGGACTGCTCGGCCCCTGCCTCGATGGAACAGCCCTCCTGCTTCACGCCGTAGTGACTGACATTCCAGCCATTGGACGGCTCATTCATCGGCTCCAGGCTAACCACATTGATTCCTTCTTCCACATAATGCTTTACAACCGTTGCCATGTAATCTGCAAAGGCAGCCATCCGGCTTATGGAAATATTACTTTTGGTGTCATCGGTTGTACCTGACGTGCAGCCGCTTCTTGTCATAAAATACGGTGCCGAATTGGAGAACATCTCCACCAGCATATCCGGACACTGCTCCATCGACTTTAACAGCACATTTCTCTGGTTCGCGTCCTTGGTAAAATCATACTCAAACTTTCCGGTTGCCGCGTCATAATTGGTCCAGTAGCCCGGCATATTGGAGTCGGAACGCTGAATATGGGTGTGTGTCGGGTCATCGCCGCCACCCACATTATAACGTATAATGTTGAGACCAAGTCCGGTTTCCGCGTTATATAACAGCGTAGCAGCCTCGTTGCTTGCCTGTTCCGAACCGCCGATTCGGTTACCGTACCAGCAGAGACTGGTTCCCCAGCCTTCAAACACACCGCCATTGGTCCGGCTCATATTCATCGGATCAATCACGATGGTGTCCACCGCAACACCCGGATCTGCCGGCGGATTGCCGGTTTTTGTGGCATTGTCTGCAGGAACGGTTTCTCCCGGTAGATACATCACTGCCTCTTTAATCTCAATCATTGTTTTATCACCTTCGGTCAGGTTACCGATTACCATTTCACAGGTCTGTAGCCACTCGATGCCTGCTTTTCCGTTGGCTTTACACAACGCTGCAAAATCACAGGTCACGGTAAACTCCCCTTCCCTGTCAATAACATAAGTGGAAATTCCCTCATACATTCCGGTTCCGCACCAGGTACTTCTGCCTTCCCCGAGGAAATTTAAATTACAGCCCCAGGTTACCGGAAATTCCACACCGGACCAGTTGGAAATCTCAAAAGTTACCTGAATTGCTGCCACATCCGTTCCCTTCGGCACATCTTCAAACAACTTCTTTTTATTGGAATTCTGAACAATCTTAATCCAGTTACTGGTGCCTTCTACGCCGGTTCCGCCCACTTCGTCAGAGCCCAAATCAAACTTACGCACATTATCCGTTGGCGTCAGCTTCTGCCCGTCAGCAGCATATGCCGTTCCCACCGGAGCTATCATCATGGTGGCGGCTAACAATAATGCCAGCCAGGAAGCTTTTCTTTTACTTTTTTTCATACCGTTTCTCCTTATTTTCCGGGTTCTTTACTCCTCTGCCTTACCTGTTTTGAAATAAGCAAGGTCAGCCGCATCGGTCACTGCCTGGGCACCGGTCAGCTCCACAATCGTAGTAGTGTCTTCGGAAATACCCGGGAAAACCATCTGGAAGGATTCCACCTGCAGAATCGGCTCGCCTACTGCTTTCATGGCATCGAACACAAACTGATAGGTGCCGTCTCCGGTAATTGTCAGCTTGTCAGCTACCGAAGTATCATTCCATACGGCCACTGTACCGCCGGCAGTTTTAAACTGATAGCACCAATACATGGTCTGCTCGCCGCAGTCCATATCCTTTACTTTGAAGTTAACAACAAAGCCTTCCGTATTTTCCGGAATCAAGTCCGCACTGTACACGGATAATGTTGGGTCAAACGCCGTAGATACCTTAATCCAGGCCTTGCAGTCATTGCCCTTTCCCTCTGCGATCTCTGCAAGATAAATCTTCGTCGGATTTCCCTGCTTCTTTAAAGAAACCGCGGATGCCGCCTGCGGAGTCGGAGACGGGGTTGGAGTTGGTGTTTCAGTCGGTGCCGGTGTTTCGGTTGGTGCCGGCGTTTCGGTTGCTTCCGGTGTTACTGCGGTCTGGTTTTGTTCCTCACCTGCATTCTCCTTGGCGCCACAGGCTGCAAAGGCAAACAGGGACAGACATAACATACAAAACATTTTCTTTACTTTCATGATAAACCCTCCATATTGAACAATTTGAATTTTTGCATTTTGATAATATCAGCTATTGCCAGTCAAAACAATGAATGGTATTATCTTTATTGAACAGATTGAACATTTATCAAAGGAGACCTTTATGTGGTATTACATGTATCCCGACACCTCCGGTGTGGAAGACCTGCCATATTTTTTGCATAGCATAGGACAGCACGAGCTGCAGCCTAAAACCGTCAAACCGGAGGGGCATGACTATGATCAGTTTTTCTATAACACAAAGGGAGATGGCGTGCTGATTCTGGAAGGGAAAAAAATTGACGTACCTGCCGGAGACGGTTTCTTTATCCCTGCCCATGTGCCCCATGAATATTATCCAAAGGATTCGGTCTGGGATATCCGCTGGATGGAGGCACGGGGCGACCGCCTGACGCAGCTATATGAAAAATTTGGTCTTAAGGGTGGTGCCTACCATCTTTGGAATTTAACAGGTTTGGAAATACAGATGAACAAAATGAGAGAAGAGTTGCTGAATGATGAAATCCTCGGAAACTATTATGCTTCTGCCCACGTGCAGGAATTTATTATGGAGTTTATCAAGCAGACCGGCATATTAAACCAACAAAGAGAAACTGCCGCCACGCCCGGTTCTGTGCAAAAGAAGAATGTCTATAAAAAGCATATGAATATATTAGCAGACTATGTAGACCATCACTTTATGAACCCCATCAACGAAAACGAACTGTGTCGCCTGTTAAACCTCACCCCCCAGCACCTTGGCCGCATCACCCGGACCTGCGTGGGCATGACCCCGATTGAATACGTCAACCACATCCGAATTGACAAAGCCCGCTCCTACTTAGGCTTCACCAATTTGAATGCCTGCGAGATTGCCAAATACTGCGGCTTTGAAAACAACAATTACTTCTGGAGAACCTTCAAGAAGCAAACGGGTCTGACTCCGGGAGAATATAGAAAACGGTATAAAAATACGGAAGTATAATCCGCAAAGATTGGGACAGCGAAGTAAGTCCTTGTCCACAAGTCTGCACTTCCTGTATTTTAAAACTTGAAAATCCCTATACAAATTTTATCCGAAGGAAACGCTGGAGAAACGCCGGTCCTTAGTGAGGTATTGCAACCAAAGGTTGCACGAACTTAGTACCGTTGCGTTTCGATGCTAGCGAAAGCGGGTTTCCAAAGGATAAAATTTATATAGGGATTATTTAAATTTCTACTTACACAGAAAGTGCCGACTTGTGTCTCGTCTTACTTCACTGTCTCAATCTTAATTGTATTAGTGTTTCCTGTCTGTCCGTTAATCTGGCCGCCGGTCAATACTACGTTATCGCCTGCCTGAAGGTTAAATGCCTTCTTTGCCTGGCGAAGTCCATGATAGAACATAACCTCAACGGAGTTAAACTCTTCGGAAAGAACCGGAAGAACACCCCAGCTTAAGTTTAACTTTCTCCAAACACGCTCGGAGGTTGTTATACCAAGGATCGGCATCGGACAGCGGAAACGGCTGACCATACGGGCGGTACGTCCGCTGATGGAGCTGGCAACAATACACTTGGCATTTACATCGATAGCCATGGCGCAGGTGCCGTGGGAAACCGCATCCAGATTGTTTTTAATGGTAAAATCCGCACTGCGGAAACGGTTAATGTAGTTAATATGCTGCTCGGTATATTCTGCAATCTCTGCCATATTCTTTACCGCATCCACAGGGAACTTACCGGCAGCTGTTTCTCCGGAAAGCATAACCGCGGAGCTGCCGTCGTATACTGCATTGGCAACGTCAGAAATTTCTGCTCTGGTTGGGCGTGGGTTATGAATCATAGACTCTAACATTTCTGTTGCAGTGATAACTCTGGTACCCATAAGGCGACATTTGTTAATTAAGTACTTCTGAATGTACGGCACTTCAATAAACGGAATTTCTACACCCAGGTCACCACGGGCTACCTTGATGCCGTTGGCAATTTCACAGATTTCTTCGATATGGTCGATACCGGAACGGTTTTCAATCTTAGCAATCACATCAATATCCGCTCCGCCGTTTTCATCTAAGAAGGTTCTTAAGTCAATCATGTCCTGCTTGGTGGAAACGAAGGACGCAGCTACAAAGTCGATGCCGTTCTTAATACCAAACAGTAAATCCTTCTTGTCCTGCTCACTTAAATAGTCCTGCTTTAACACATGATTTGGGAAGTTCATACTCTTACGGTCGGACATTTCGCCACCGTGAATAACCGTACAAATGGCATCGTTCTTTACGATTTCATCCACGCGGAAGGATACCAGGCCATTGCACACTAAAATAGTATCGCCCGGATTTAATTCTTTCATCAGATTTTTGTAGGAAACTGCAACACGGGTCTCGTCACCTACGATATCATCAGTAGTGAACGTAAACTTATCGCCATCGTTTACCACGACCTTTTTATCTTTAAATGTCTTAATACGATATTCCGGACCCTTGGTATCTAACATAATGGCGATTGGCAGATTCATTTTTTCACGGACCTTTTTAATCAGGTCAATTTTTGCCTGTTGCTCTGCATGGTCACCGTGGGAAAAATTAATGCGGGCAACGTTCATGCCTGCTTCAAACATTTTAGTTAAAGTTTCTTCATTGGTACTTGCCGGACCAATGGTACAAATAATTTTTGTTTTACGCATGGTAATTCCTTTCTGTTTTCAAAAACTTTCCTCATTGTAGCAGATGAACGCATTTTCATCAACCTAAGTTTTTTATTTAACAAATTATTTTTGAGCCGTAGGATTTGTCACTGCCATCATGGCCCTTAACAGTTCCGGATACTTAAATTCCAGCGTTCTGCGATTAAGCAATCCGTAGTTTTCTCCGTTGGTGTCAAAGCACTGGTTATCCCACCAGACGCACGGAACACCGATTTCTTTTGCCTTTGTGAGGTAATAGGTTGCCCACTCTGCCCGTTCCTGCTCATTTGTCTTATTGACTGCACCAAATTCTCCGATGATGACCGGAATTCCCTTACTGATAAACAGCTCATCCAGGTTGGCCATCAAATTGTCAATATCCCGGGAATCCGCCGGGCTCCAGTCTGCCGTACCCGTTTTATTCATGGCAAAATTGTACGGAATATATGCATGAACGGAAACTATCAGCTTCTCATCCTCCGGAAGCCGGATGGCAGCCAAATTTGTTTTGGAGGAAGATGCCGCATAACCGGAAATCATCAGGTGACGGAACTCGTTATTTCCTCCGGTGGCTCTTACCGTGTCCACAAAAACCTGCTGCCAGTAATTAATCACTTCCCTGGCTTCTTCATCCCCGCTCCACTCCACAGGAGTGCCTCTTTTTCTTGGTTCATTTAATCCTTCAAAAATCAAACGCTCATCATAGTCTTTAAAATAGTCGGCAATCTGGGTCCAAAGAATGGCAATCTGCTTTGCATGTGCCTCTTTGTTTGCTTCGTCCGGAATATACCACTCTTCATGGTGGGTATTTAAAATAACATATGCCCCTTTGCTGTAAGCATAGTCTACCACTTCCTTGACCCGCTTCAGCCAGATATCATGAATTTTATATTCCGGCGCCCCACCGAAATGTCCGTCCCAGGTTACCGGAATACGGATTACATTAAATCCGGCATCCAGAACCTTGTCTATCATTTCCTGCTTTGTTTTTGGATTTCCCCAGGCGGTTTCCGCCCCGAGACCGATGCCTCCGATAGCATCTAAAGTATTGCCGAGGCTCCAGCCGATATTCATATCTGCCACCAGATCTACGGAAGAAATGTCCGCAATTGCGGGAGATGGCGTAGCCGTCGGTGCCGGTGTTGTATCTTCCGGATTATCTTTTGATGCGGACCCGCAGCCACAAAAGCCTGCAACAGCAAAGATTCCGCACATAAGCAAAATTAATAGTTTATTTCTCATACCTTTACCCCTCTCCTTGATGTCCTTAGCAAGTATAGCATATATTGTACGGAAAAGATAGTATTATTAAAATGAAACAGGCTGTCATATACATAACAGCCTGCTTTTTGCATTTTATTAAATCCTCTTAAACTTTTCTACCTGTCTGCGGAGCTTTCTGGAAATTTCTCTATTCTCCTCTGCCTTCTCCCGAATACTGTTCATGGACTCTACCAGATGAGAGGTGTTTTCTGCAGCTGCACCGGTACCCTGGGCGCTTTCCTGAATGGCACCACCGATACTCTCGATACCGCCAACCATCTTGCCCATAACGTTCTCCAGGCTTTCTGCACTCTCCAGGAACTTCCCTAACATGTAAGCCATGCTTTCCGCGTCCTTATGATACTGACCGGCCATACCGTCAAATTCATCATAATCCGTGATAATATTTCTGTTGATATAATCAATCATGATTTCAGCATTCTTTGCCAGGTCAGAAACTGCATCCGTTACATTTTTACTGATGACCTGAATGCTGTTGGCTGTTTCACGACTGGAATCTGCCAGTACACGGATTTCATCTGCCACCACGGCGAAACCGCGGCCTGCCTCACCGGCTCTGGCAGCCTCAATGGAGGCATTTAATGCCAGCAGGTTTGTCTGGCTGGAAATATTTAAAATATCGCCGGTCAGAGCATTGATTTCATTTACATTTTTACTGTTTTCAATGGCTGCTTCCAGCTGCTCACTGATTTCAGAAATCATCTTTGTTGTATTTTCCTTGCTTTCCTTTACGGAGTCATTAATCTTAATGGCACGGTCTTTCACCTGATCTACAAAGCCATTTCCCTGTTCCGCCTGTCCCTTAATAAATTCTGCTGCTTCCAGCACCTCCTGGGAACCTACGGTAATCTGGGAGATGGTTGCGGAAATTTCCTGCATTCTTGCAGATAATTCCTGCATAACAGCGGATACACCGGTAGCATTCTCGTTGGAATCCTGAATGCTGCCTGTCATGCTGGCAACGGTTTTATCCAGCTCAACGGACTGATTCCGAATGGCACTTACGGTCTTCTGTAAACGTTCAACAAAAGCATTAATACCCATACCGAGACGTGCCACTTCATTTTCGCCCTTTACTTCCACTCTCTCTGTCAAGTCCGCTTCTCCCTGCTCCAGCTTTTCTACCATGCTGCTGATGGTTTTACTTGCCTTTTTGGCAGGTCTGGATACAGAAAAGGAAATGTTTAAAGCAACTAAAAATGTAGTTATCGCAAAAATAAGATATAATACGGTCAACACGGTTCGATTGGTTACCATAACCGACAACTCTTCTATCGCATGCACCTTGATAATATCTTCCATCTCTGCTGTGTGAATAGACGGATCTGACTGATATCCTTCAATAATCGCCCGCATATCTTCCTCTGCACCCTGCAGAGCAAAGATACCGCACATACCAATCAACAGCGTAATCACGCCTAAGATACCAAGAAATACAAACATTCGCAAACCAATACTTCGTTTCATTTTACTGTACACCCTTTCTTTTGTTTTTTATAACTCCTTCTTATCCCCATGTCATGTCTGTTTGCCACATTTTTGTAACCGCTTTCAGACACACACTAATGTGAGTATACAACATGTCTGAAAATTTGTACAGAGTTTTCGAAAATTTTGATAACTTTTATCTCCGCAAAAAAATGAGGTGCAAAAAACTATCTGCAACCTCATTTTTTAACAATACTTTTTACATAAAAACCTTTAAACTCTCAATATATGCCGCCATTTCTTCTGCCATCTTTTCCGCCTCAGAAATACGGATGTGTCCGTGGGTACCGCATCCGTTATTGCTGTACAGAAAATGGTGCACCTTCTCATCCGTTTTCTGTAAGCACTTGCACACGTCATCAATGGCTTCGTCCCACACTGCATCATGATTCAAAATGGTGGTGGAGAGAATAATATGGGCATCCGGATAGCGTTTCCGCAGCTTTCCGATAAAATCCTTATAAGCCAGACGCCAGTATAGTGACTGCTCCGAATTATAGTCTGCTTTCATATAGTCATACGGGTCTTTGTCATTTTGTCCGATGGCCACAATGACTACATCCGGCGTATACCGGCTAAAATCCCAACGTTTCTGCACGCCTAAATCCGGATGATACTGAATTTTATCATACATGGAAAACATGCCCTTACAGGCAACAGGTCCGGCAAACCAGCCCGCATCGTCCAGCAGGCAGATACCGCCCTGGGCAATGTCATGAAGCTGTGCATTTAAGCGTCTTGCCAGTGTCCAGGAATAGGAATAATAGCTGTTCGACAGTTCGCCGTTGGTCTGTGGATCCGGCTGACCCTCATAGCCCACTGCTTCACTGACTTCTCCGGCGGATACGGAATCTCCGTATACCTCAATGCGGCGCTCCGGTAACGGCGGAAGTTCCAATACCTGTGCACCTTCATTCAGCCAGAAACCGTGGAACTGCACCGTATGGCAGGA
>JAZQJL010000158.1:0-5230 GCA_045541595.1 Lachnospiraceae bacterium
GGTCCATGCGACTTGACCTTAAAGATTTTTGCACCACCGGCCTCCGGCGAAAATGACATCAGCACAGAAGACGGACTGTACAACAGTTACACCACCATTGAAAAGTTGCCAAAAATCCGCCTGAGATTCGAGCCTGTGGAATTAGCAAAGTAAAACACAAAAAGGATAACAAAAAGGATATCTCTTTCGAACCCGCTCCTCGCTAACGGTTCGTGCAGAGATATCCTTTTTCTTACGTAATGGCTGTTTTTCGTCCGGTTACCATAACTCGGTGTCGGCAGGCTAAATAATTGTTCCTGTTTACGTTTTAGGGGGTGCAAAACCGTCCAAAGGACGTACTTTTTAAGAATAGCCGAATCTTCTTAGGACACACAAGTTGTCCACGAAGATTCCGACTATCCTTAAAAGCGCTCACGCGCTTTTTGCACCTCCCCAAATCGCTCTCACTTCTTCCGCCGACACCTCAGACAATGGCTAACCTGACGTAAACAGCCATCAGGAAAAGTCCCGCCACCCCTTGGAGCCTGCCGTCAAAGTGCTGAATGTCAGACTCAGAAAAAGCTACGGAAAGACACATGCTTGCCACCGGGCATTCCGCCGCAATAACTCCTCTAAACACATATTATGACCATCACCGTGTCCTCTGCAAAATTTCCCTTCATTTTCTTTGTTCCACGTTCAGGGCTTTTCCGGCGGCTCCGAAATAACTTTAATTGCCGATATTTCTGTGTTTGATGTTTTGGCTATTGTTTGAGGCAGAGGAAAGAGTGATGCGGCATCAAATCTATGCGGTTTCAAAAAGTGCGCAGCACTTTTAAGGACAGGCTTAGGGCACCTCGGACAACTTGTTGTCAGCGAGTGCCTTGCCCTGTCCTTAAAGTCACATCCGCAGGATGTTTTGAAGCCGCATAAGACTCTCATATCCTTCACTCTTCCGATGCCGAGTTATAGCCAAACAGCAAAGAGCAGACATACGCCCTCGGCAAATAAGTTATTTCGGCAAGCCCCCGAGAAAAGCAGCTGAGTGGACAAAGAAAATGATGGGAAAGAATTTAAAAGGGCGCTACCCGGGATTACTCCGGGCGGCGCCCAAAACATTTGTTACCACATTCTGTAATTTCCGCTCAAAGCCAAAAATGCAAAGAAGTACAGACAGTTGTCATAGTATCTTCTTACACCGGTGCGAAGCGGCGTGTTGTAAAAGCTTTCTACCCATGCCTTACTGCAGTCGGTTTCCGCTGCCAAAACGCTCTGGGCAATGGTGGCCGGAAGTCCCACCGGATGCAGGGCAACTTCTTTCACTGCTACCCTGCCGTCCACCTCGTAGATGTAATACTCTCCGGATTTTATGGATGGCTCCAAAAACTTTTGGATATTGGCTGCGGCAATGCAATGTCCGACATCTTTGCCAAACCACTCGTAGTCCAGGCCGATGTTGGCCACCGTACGGTAAGAATCACTGAAAAACCAGTCATGACGGTCGGTGGTCCAGGATAACGGCCGGCTCATCGGGGAACCGTCAAACTCTGCATATTCTGCAGAGAATCCTGTCTTTGGATGGCAGGCCTTCGCCAGATACTCTCTGCTGGCTGTGGCCGCTTCCTTCCAGAACGCTCTGTCCCCTTCGTCTGCCCAAAGAGCAAACAATTCGTAGAAGTGTGGCAGATGGTAGGATGGATCCGTAAAGTCAATGCCCGGCACAAACAGAATCTGCTTGTTTTCTAAGTTCCACATCGGCACACCGATTCTTCCGTTTTGACCTTTATGCAAGCAGGCACGTAAAATTTCTTTTGCCCTGGCTTCGTAATTAAATATGCCATCTCCGTTGCCCCAGCGGTGTGCTGCAAAGAACAATGCCATGGCAAAGAATTCCTCACCATCCGGTGCAGGACCATTGGAATTTTTTGTACCGTCGGTTGCACAGGACCAGGCGAAATATCCCTCATTGAATCCGGTTTCCATCCACATGTAGGTCTTTGCCCACTTCCAGAGGCGGTCAAATTCTTCCTTCATGTTTAACTGCACACAAATCATCATGCCATAGGACATGCCCTCCGTGCGGGCATCGTTGTTGCCGGTGTCCATGATATAAGCCATGTCATCTCCCACAGGGAAATACACCCGCTCCTCATCCGTGCCGTAAAACCAGGTCTGCCGGATTTCTTCTAAACGCTTCGCAACATCCGCTTCCGGAATTCCGTATTCCGCAAATACATTACGATAGTTTTTCTTCTGGCACATAATTTTCCTCCCACATAATCCTTTATTTCTAGTAAATTTTTCTGCCTTTTTCATCCGGGATTCCGCTCTTCCGGTAGAAGTAGGAATTTACCTGATCCCGCCAGTCCCTGGCGTTGGAAAGCTGACGTTCCAACCGCCCGCTGATATTTTTGTAGGCTTCCGCCGGCACTTTGCCCTCCAGACGCTTCCAGCAGGCAATCATGCCTTCCACTTCTTCCACACCGGTAAAATGCGTATCATAAATGTGCTGAATCAGTGTTTTTCCCGTAGAAAGCACATGGGTATACGGCACATGATGGAAGAACAACAGCAGTTCCTCCGGGCATGTGTTGATATCGTTGTACATGGAAGCGTTCGGCTCGTTATATTGCCGCACATATCCGGTGCCGGCATCGGTACGGTCTACACCCAGTCCTAAATGGTCCGCCCGGTGATAGGTTCCCCAGCGGGAATACTCGTATCCGTCCACACTGCAGCCATAATGCACATGCGGAGTTACCATCCAGCCGATTCCCAGCGGGCTGGTGTAATGCTCATACACTTCCCTGGACGGCAACAAAATGGATAGAATAGCCTCCACCACTTCCTTTTCATTGGACAGGGTCTGCCGAATCCACTCCTCTGCTATTTCCTTTGCAGAAAGGGTATTCTGAAACG
Organism: Lachnospiraceae bacterium; assembly: GCA_045541595.1. GTDB lineage: Bacteria > Bacillota > Clostridia > Lachnospirales > Lachnospiraceae > SIG299. The sequence continues at coordinate 2,899 of JAZQJL010000158.1, forward strand.
CCAGGCGACCGAATCCGTACAGATTGGCTGCGGCCAGCACATTGCCTGTCCAGTTGGCATCGTTACCTGTATTGATTACCGCTGCGATGCCCATATTTAAATTTCTATTTTCTCCGCAGCCTCCGCTGATAATGTCAGCCACGGTGTCATTTTCTTTGTTACGATAGGTCTTAAATTCCAGGATTTCTTTAAACATCGGAATGAGATAACACACGTCAATCTGGTGTCCCGTATATTCCTGGGCAATTTGCACCTCCATGATCTGGTTGGTCTTTTTTAATCCGCCCAAAAGCGGCGCCACCGGTTCACGGATTTGGAAATCCATCGGTCCGTTTTTTATCTGCAGAATGACATTATCGTGATAATCACCATCCATACCGATGAAATTGTCATACTGGGCTCTGGCTCTGTCGGTTTTGTAGTCCCGCCAATCCTGGGTACAGTTATAAACGAAGCAACGCCAAATAATCAGTGCTCCGTACGGTTTTACGATATCTGCCAGCATGTTGGCACCGTCCGCCTGGGTTCTGCCATAGGTAAACGGTCCGGGACGTCCCTCAGAATCTGCCTTTACCAAAAAACCTCCCAAGCGAGGGACTTTGGCAAATACCTCCGCCATTTTTTCCTTCCACCAGGCAATTACCGCCTCATCCAGCGGATCTGCACTTTGGGGACCGCCAAGCTCCAAAGGAGCGGCGTAGTTTAAGCTTAAATACAGTTTAATACCGTACTCGGCAAACAGACCGGAAAGCTCCGCCACCTTATCAAAATACCGGTCGGTAATCAGCCGGGTTGCCGCATCTTTTACATTAACGTTGTTGATAACAACACCGTTGATACCAATGCTGGCCATAAATCTTGCAAAATCCCTGGTCCGCTCATCAATGAAAAATTCGTTGTTATTAAAGTAAAAAGAACGGCCGGAATAACCTCTCTCGATGCTTCCGTCCATATTGTCCCAATGATTCATCATACGCAGCGGCTGAGACGGTAGCTGCTCTGTTTTAATATCCTGTAAAGACTGCTCTGCGGCAATCAGGCGAAGCACATGGAAAACGCCGTATAAAACGCCGCTTTCCTCTGCTGCCTCTAAGGTAAGATTCCCGGACTTTCCTACCAGACGGTAGGCTCCCTCTAAAGCCCCGGGAATCGTTACTCTTTTTATAATAAAATTATGTTCCCCTTGATTGTTTATGGAAATATTCTCTACAGAAAGCATCCCCTGTACGCCGGCCGCCAGTTCCGCAAGTGCATTTTTTACCAGCAGATGTTCCGCTGCAAAGCCTTCCAAAACCACGTTTTTTACATAGGCCTCATTACCTTTGCTATTTACTTTTCTGTATTCCAGCCAAAGCTGCGTCCATGGTTTTGTGCTCATATAAATCTCCTGTGATTATTTCCTTATGCAAGTACTTTGTTTTCTGCAATCTGAATTTTGAATTCTTCCGGCTTTGTTCCGGTAAGCGCATTACTTCTTGTATCCGGTGCATGACCGCCCGCATAAACGGTTGTCTCTCCAGCCGTCAGACGTAAAACACCTTCTTCATCAAACAGAGCAAAGGCCTCTTCCGGAAGTTTAACGGAAATAGTTTTACTCTCGCCTGCTTTCAGGGATACTTTTTTGATTCCCTTTAACTGGGCGTTCGGAGTGTTCTCCCGGTTTACCTTTACATATATCTGCACAGTTTCCGCACCGTCCATTTTACCTGTGTTGGTAATGGTTGCCGTCACGGTAACTCCCTCTGCATCCAAGGTTGTTTTATCTACCTTTACATCACTATACGCAAAGGTTGTGTAGGAAAGGCCGTAGCCAAACGGATACAATGCCTCTGTCTGCATGTAGCGGTAGGTTCTTCCCTTCATGCTGTAATCGGTAAATTCCGGCAGTTCCTCTGCAGAACGGTAGAAAGTTACCGGCAGCTTGCCCTCCGGATTCTTCTCACCAAATAAAATATCAGCAATCGCTCTGCCGCCCTGGGCGCCCGGATACCAGCCCTGAATAATGGCCGGAATATGCTCATCTGCCCAGTTGACTGCCAGTGCGGAGCCGGATAACAGTACCAGCACGACCGGTTTGCCACAGGCAGAAATCTCTTCCAAAATCTGCTGCTGCAGACCCGGAAGATTTAGGTTTGGTTTATCACCGCTGGCAAATTCATTACCGGTATCGCCCTCTTCGCCTTCCAGTGTTGCATCCAGACCCATGCAGGCAATGACAATATCACTTTCCTTACATACACCTCGCACTTCAGAAAAACGGTCGTTGACTTCACCAAGTCCCTGCACCTTATCGTGGCACAGGTGACAGCCTTCGGAAGTCATAACACGGACC
>JAZQJL010000159.1:0-4691 GCA_045541595.1 Lachnospiraceae bacterium
ACCGCTTGGCCTCCGACTTCCTCAATCTTATCAACCTTTGCAGAAACCATTTTGATAGCCTTCTGGTTGGTATGCTCTGCAAATACTTCTGCATAATCTGCACCAGTGGATAATGCAATCCCCAGCGCTTCCTTTACCAAGCTTTGTGGTAACATAGTAAACCTCCTTTATTTTGAAACAAAGCAAGGGCTGCTGCAACGCTATTTTGCAACAGCCCCTGCCCACATTTCATATTCTTTTTTTATTCTTCTGCATCTCGGCAGAAGTTTTATGCCTCAACCCGTGCCACTAATTCCCCATTTTCCACGTCAAGCACAATAGTCTGTCCCGGAGCCACCGCATCGGATAAAATCAAGCGGGCACTCATGGTCTCCACGGTTTTCTGGAGATATCTCTTTAACGGTCTTGCGCCGTACGCCGCATCGTAACTTTGGTCAATAGCCAAATCTCTGGCTGCCTCCGTCATGCGGATGGAAATTTCTCTGTCTGCCAGACGTTTATTCAAGTCGGAAATCAGTAATTCCATGATACCACAAACATTGGCTTTTGTCAGTGGGCTAAAAGTAATAATTTCATCCAGGCGGTTCAAAAATTCCGGCCGGAAGTGGGCACGCAATTCATTCATTACAAACTGCACATTCTTTTCGGCAATGCTGCCATCCTCTTTTGCCCCATCCAGTAAATATTGGGAGCCAATGTTAGAAGTCATAATGAGAATAGTATTTTTAAAGTCCACCGTTCTGCCCTGGGAATCTGTCACACGACCGTCATCCAAAATCTGCAACATCACGTTAAAAACATCCGGATGGGCCTTTTCTATTTCATCAAACAACACAACAGAATAAGGCTTTCTGCGCACTGCCTCCGTCAGTTGTCCGCCTTCTTCATAACCCACGTATCCCGGAGGCGCTCCAATCAGTCTGGATACCGAATGTTTCTCCATATATTCACTCATGTCAATGCGGACCATACTTTGCTCGTTATCAAACAAAGCCTCTGCCAAAGATTTTGCCAACTCGGTTTTACCGACACCGGTTGGTCCCAAAAACAGGAAGGAACCGATTGGTTTTGTCGGATCCTTAATGCCCGCCTTGGAGCGCAGAATCGCATCCGCCACTTTTTTCACCGCTTCGTCCTGGCCAATGACCCTCTTATGAAGCTCTGCGTCCAAATGCAACGTCTTATTTCTCTCGCTCTCAGTAAGTTTGGCGATCGGAATACCGGTCCAGCGGGACACAATCTTTGCAATTTCCTCTTCGTCCACGTATTCATGCACCAGGGTATGACCTTCGGCGGCCACCTTAGCTTCTTCCTCTTCTAACTGCTTCATTATTTCCGGAAGTTTGCCGTATTTTAATTCTGCAGCTTTATTTAAATCATAATTTCGCTCAGCTTTGGCAATTTCTGCATTGGTCTCTTCCAGTTGCTCTCTGAGGCGCTGAACACGTTCTACGGATGCCTTTTCATTGTCCCATTTTGCTTTTTGTCCGGCAAATTCCTCCCGAAGTTCTGCCAGCTCTTTTTGGAGATTTGTCAAACGTTCTTTGCTTAACCGGTCATCCTCTTTCTTCAATGCTGCTTCCTCAATTTCCATCTGCATGATACGACGTTTCACATCGTCCAACTCCGTTGGCATGGAATCCAATTCTGTTTTAATAAGAGCACAAGCTTCATCTACCAGGTCAATAGCTTTATCCGGAAGGAAACGGTCGGAAATGTAGCGGTTCGATAAAGTTGCTGCAGAAACCAACGCACCATCATTAATTTTCACACCATGGTACACTTCATAACGTTCCTTTAAACCACGGAGAATGGAAATGGTATCCTCCACCGTCGGTTCGTCCACATGCACCGGTTGGAAACGGCGCTCCAAAGCCGCATCTTTTTCTACATACATACGATACTCGTTCAATGTGGTTGCGCCAATACAGTGCAGCTCGCCACGGGCAAGCATTGGCTTTAACATATTGCCGGCATCCATGGAGCCTTCTGTTTTTCCGGCGCCTACAATGGTATGCAATTCATCGATGAATAAGATAATCTTTCCGTCGCTGTTTTTTACTTCCTCGAGCACCGCCTTTAAACGTTCTTCAAATTCGCCACGGTATTTTGCTCCGGCCACCAAAGCACCCATGTCCAAAGCAAATAATGTTTTATCTTTTAGCCCCTCCGGTACATCTCCGGCTACAATACGCTGGGCAAGTCCTTCCACTACTGCAGTTTTTCCGACGCCCGGTTCGCCGATTAACACCGGATTGTTTTTTGTTTTTCTGGACAAAATACGAATGGCATTTCTGATTTCGGAATCACGGCCAATAACCGGATCCAGTTTTTGTGCTCTTGCCCTTTCCACTAAATCATATCCGTATTTTTCCAGAGTATCATAGGTTGCCTCCGGATTGTCCGTCGTTACTCTCTGATTTCCCCGCACCTCAGAAAGTGCCTTAAGGAAACGCTCTCTATCAATACGGAAGTTTGTAAACAGGTCTTTTAAATCTCTTCCGCTATTTTTGAGTAAACTTAAGAATAAATGCTCCACTGACACATAGGCATCACCCATATACTTTGCTTCATCTTCAGCATAAATCAGTACCTTGTTTAAATCATTGCCAACGTACACTTTTCCGCCGGACACCTTCGGTCTTTTATTTAAGAGACCGCTCAGCTGTGCCAAAACCACCTCCGGCATAATTTCCATTTTTTCAAACAGCTTTGCAATCAGGCTTTCTTCTGCGGTGAGCAAGCTGTACAGCAGATGCTCCGGCACAAGTTCCTGATGTCCATAATCAAAAGCCAGTTTTTCACAGTCCTGTACCGCTTGTATCGATTTTTGCGTAAATTTGTTTATATTCATACAACAGCCCTCCTATTTTTTCTAATTTTGTTATAGCACCTTTTGTTAGCACTGTCAATAGCCGAGTGCTAAAATTGTCAGACTTTAATCCGATTCTAATTTTTCTTGCTTTTTTGGCAAAACTCCTATATCATAATAGTCAAATTATCTAAAAATCTTTAACTATCCGGGGGGGGATATTACACATGTCAATAAAAGCAGTTTTTTTCGATTTAGACGGCACCCTGCTGCCAATGGACCAGGACCTTTTCATGAAATACTATTTTGGAGAATTAGCAAAGAAATTGGTGCCGCTGGGCTACAACAAGGATACACTGGTTGCCGATGTATGGTCCGGCACCAAGGCCATGGTGATGAATGATGGTACAAAAACCAACGAGGAAGCCTTCTGGCAAAAATTTGCAACCCTGGTGGGGGAAAACTGCCGCAAGGACGAACCGATATTTGATGCTTTTTACCGCAATGAGTTCTGCAAAGCAAAAGATGCTTGTCAGCCAACGCCTGCTGCCAAGGAGGTCATTGACCTTATCAAAGTATCCGGCAAGCGCCTGATTTTGGCCACCAACCCACTGTTTCCTTTTGTAGCAACGGAAAACCGTATCGGCTGGGCCGGACTTTCCACCAACGATTTTGAGTTGATTACCACCTACGAAAACTGCCACTACTGCAAGCCAAATCCAAAGTATTATGTAGAAATTTTGGAGAAAACCGGGCTTTTGCCGGAGGAATGTCTGATGGTGGGAAATAATGCAGAAGAAGACATGATTGCAGAAAAGCTTGGGATGAAGGTATTTTTGCTGACCGACTGCCTGATTAATGAAAAAAAAGCTGATATTTCCGGATATCCGCAGGGTGGATTTGAGGAGCTGAAAAAATATTTATCTACACTATAACGTAAAAAAGTGGCATAGAACCTAGTCTCAACTGACTTGCTTCTATGCCATTTTTTTAATTATTCTTCTTACTCTTATGTCCAATTATTTCTTCGACAGCATACAATACTGCTATTATAATAATTCTTATCAGAAAATCAGAAATGCGAAATTCCTTGTTGATAATTACATCAAAAACCGTTAAGCTGGTTGACAATCCTATGATATACCAGCCGTGTTTCTTTATTATATTTTTTACTATCTCTCTCATAGCACATCTCCATTTCTTCTGCCAGTACCCGGGACAGCTCTATTCCGCCGGCCAGAACAACTCATCCAGCGTCCGGTTCAGCGCCTTACAGATATCAATGCACAGGCTGATGCTTGGATTATAGTTGCCTGCCTCAATCAGACCGATGGTCTGTCTGGTAACTCCTATTTTTTCTGCCAGCTGCTCCTGGGTTAAGTCGCATTCCACTCTGGCTAATTTCATTTTTTTATTCTTCACTGCGCTCCTCCTGTTCTTTGACAGCCTTATCTGCATTCTTTTCGGAAAGCTTAATCATGCCCAGCATTCCAAAGTAAAACAGGATTCCCCACATTGCCGCCATTCCTAAAATCATCAGCCAGCCTTTTGCATAGAAAATTCCGTGTGCAATCAATTCCGGCAAACCCATTATTAAACCGAAAAACAAGGAACCAAGGACAACTCTCTTGCCAAATTCTTTCTTACCGGTAACTTCACGCTTTTTGCTACCCCAGATCATCCAGCCTTTTTTCAAAGTAAAAACAGTGATAATAAGTGCCGGAACAAACCAAACAATCAAATATACCAACAGCCAGATGGTTTCTCTTGTCAGGACTTCTGCATCAGAATGGTCAATTCCATCCAAATTAAAAAAGTTCGTTACCCCAAACATATAAACCAGCTCACCAACAATGATGACGCAAAAGATAATCATAAA
>JAZQJL010000160.1:0-10717 GCA_045541595.1 Lachnospiraceae bacterium
TTGGGTTCGCCGGAAAAACTGGCTTTTGTTAGCAATTCCATAATTGTAGATCCTTTCTGTTAAGATTGGTATTTCTTAAGTTTGAGGATAAAACGCACCACATGAAGTGCTGCCTGCTGTGCTTCTGCACGGGTCAAGCCATTTGGATCATGCAGAGAAGATATAATCGTTCGGTCTTTCAATTCACCCGGCATCAGTACATCCACTCCGGCACGTACCCGGTAGGCGTTATCCCTTAATGCAGGGAACTCCGGACTTGCGGATTTTTGCATCCACCAGTCGGTCAGAATAACTCCCTCATAGTTCCATTCTTCCCGTAATACGGTATTTGCCAAATCAAAATTATAATGGCTCCATACGCCGTTTACTTTGTTATATGAGGTCATAATGGTTTTCGGTCTGCTTTCCTTTACGCAGATTTCAAATCCTTTCATGTAAATTTCACGCAATGCTCTGCCGGACACCCTGGAATCATTATGATGGCGGTTTATCTCCTGGTTGTTGCAGGCAAAATGCTTCGGACATGCAGATCTTCCCTTGGACTGAATGCCACGTACGGCTGCTGCCGCCATCTTGCCGGATACATACGGGTCTTCGGAATAATACTCGAAATTTCTTCCGCACAGCGGATTTCTGTGAATATTTAATCCCGGAGACAATAACACATCCACATCAAAACGCTCCAACTCATCCGCCATTTTTTTAAACAGATTTTCCACCAGTTCCGGGTTCCAGGTGCAGGCCAATGCAGTGCCACAAGGCAGCAGGGATGTATATCGTTTAATCCGGAGTCCTGCCGGACCGTCTGCCGTAACAATTACCGGCACGCCCTTTTTCTTAAGAGAAGGCAGGAAGCCTCCGTATACGCCGGTATTTCCACCGATGCCGGAAGGACGATCCATACCGCCTTCACCTCTGGTCAGTGCCTCCAGTTCCTCATCGGACAGCTGCGCCACAAAGGCCTCCATCGGCACGTTACCTTTTTTTACTTCAGAAAAGTGAATTCCTCTGTCACCGGTAACCGGTATTTCTTCCGGAATCGATTCTAAAATACGATGCTTTATATTTACCGTACCCTTTGGCACCCATTCTTTGTCCGACACCAGTGTTTTTCCCTCTTCCCGGGGGATCAGACGTTCAAATTCCTCTTGCACCGGGCATACTTCTTCTACCTGACAGTATGTTTTTGTTTCCTTTACGGCAGTGCCTCCCGCGTTGCGGAATACAACCCTGCCGTCATTATTACTTACACCAAAGAAGTACCAGTAATCGCCCTTTTCCAGCACATATGTATTTTTATGACCGGTTTTTCCCGTATCATCAAAGGATGCCAATTGTTCTAACGGCACTTGAAACACCATATCCTGGGAAACTCCGGGTGCCAGCTCTTCGGTTTTTTGGAAAGCAATCAACCGTCTTTTTTCTTTTCCGAGAACTCCCTGCGGAGCCTCCATATATAACTGTACTACTTCTTTGCCGGACACCTTACCTGTATTGGAAATCCGGACAGCCAATTCGAAGTAGTCCTCCTTTTTATGTTCACGGTAGGACAACGGAAGCACATCAAATGTGGTATAGGATAACCCATAGCCGAAGGAATACAAAATCTTCTCTTTTGCAAAGGTTTCAAAGTAGCGGTATCCCACATAAATATCTTCTTCGTAATTATTATACTCCTGATTGCCAAAGTTGGCCGCAGACGGATAGTCCTCGTATCGTAAGGCAATGGTATCATTTAACTTCCCGCTTGGATTTACTCTGCCGGATAAAATATCTGCCACGGCATTACCGGCCTCCATACCCGGAAGCCAAAGTAACAGTAATGCGTTAATTTTATATTCCCGGGTCCAGGAAAAATCGATGATATTTCCGCAGTTCAACAGTACCACCGTATTTTCAAAGGCATTTGTAACAAGGGAAAGCATTCTTTTTTCTTCTGTCGTCAGGTAGTAACTTCCTTCTCCCAGAAAGTTTTCTCTTTCTTCTCCTGCGGCACGACCGATAATAACCACCGCGGTTTCTGTTTTAGCAGCGGCAGCCGCTACAAATTCTTCCGAAAGTTCATATTCCGGATAAAAGTATGGCCACTTGCCCCATTCCGTTCCCGGATCCACCAGATTTTCTTTTCTGTAACACCACTCTTCGTACACAGCAGCCACTTCTTCATTTATGGAAATATTTTCACAGTTCCGAAGTCCTTCCAGTACGGATACTTTCTTTGGCGGATGCACATTGCCTCCGCTACCGTAACCGACATAAAAAGTATCTGCCTGGCATCTGCCGAACACAGAAATCATCTTTTCTTTTTTTAACGGAAGAACTCCGTCATTTTTCAGTAAAACACAGCCCTCCGCTGCGCACTCCCTTGCCAATTCCTGCATTCCCGGAGTGTAGACTCTTTCTCCCTCAATGTCTTTTATCAGTTCCTGCTCAAGCCCCGTTGCTTCTGTACACATATAGTTCCTCCTTTACTCTCCCTTTTTCTGCCAGGCATGTGCCCAGTCAGATTTCAGTAAAAACAGCAAAAATACGATACTGCTTAATGACCACGTCAATGGATATGCCCAGGAAATGGTCGCAAATTGCGGAATAAATTTTAATGCCTGTGTCACATACAAAATACGAACACCACACCAAAAGGCCAGCATGGTTACCATAGGTACAATTGCTTTACCACAACCTCTTAATACCCCCGCCGCACAATGTGAAAATGCCAGCAGGAAAAAGAACAGCGAAACCACCTTGGCATGAATTTCACCATAGGCAATCGCCTCCGGCACATCTACAAAAAACCGCAGAGCGTATTTAGCTCCGAAATAACAAAGTACCCCAACAGCTTCTGCCATAAGCATTCCGGATGCAATACCAAAAATAGCTCCTTTTTTTGCACGGTCTGTTTTTCCGGCCCCTAAGTTCTGACTGATATAGGTAGGCAGCGTCATGGACATACTGGTAATCGGCATGAATACCAGTCCCTCGATTTTTGCATATGCACCGTGGCCGGACATGGCAAATGCTCCGAAACTGTTGATATTGGTTTGTACCACCATATTTCCGATACTGATTACGGAATTCTGGATACCTGTCGGCAGTCCCTGACGGATGACCTCTCCCATGATATGTTTATGGAATTTGATTTTTTTGAAATCAAGCCTTGTTGTTTCGTCTTTCATCCGGCACATCTGAATAATGCAGAGGACAGCACTGAGTCCCTGGGAAATCGCGGTAGCAACCGCCGCCCCGGCAACACCCCAGCGAAAGACTGCTACAAATAATAAATCAAGCACCACATTCGTTACCGAAGAAACTGCCAGATAATAAAGCGGATGAAGGCTGTCACCCAACGCCCGCAGGATGGACATTCCCACATTATACATAATGACTGCGGAAACTCCGGCAAAATAAATCGTAAAATACGTACCGGAATTGATTTTTACACTGTCCGGCACCTTCATCCAAACCAACAGATGTGGGACCAGTAAAAGTCCTACCACCGTGGATAATACGGAGGCAATGATGCCGAATAAAAAATTCGTATGGATGGAACGGGTAATCATTTCTTTGTTTCCGGCACCTACGTATCTGGAAATTACAACGCCTCCGCCAATAGCAATGCCGCTAAAAAAACCGGTGATAAAAAAGATCAGGCTTCCGGCGGAACTGACTGCCGCAAATGCATCATTATCCGCAAAATTCCCTACTACCCAGGCATCCGCCATATTATATAGCTGTTGTAACAGCTGACCTAAGAACACCGGCACCGCAAAAGAAATCATTCCCTTTACAATAGAACCGTTGGTCAGATCTACCACAGCTTTTTGTTTTACTTTTGTCGTACTCATAATTGTCTATTTCCTTACTAACAATGCCACATTTTCTACATGATAGGTATGGCAGAAGCAGTCTACTGCCTGCATCTTTTCCACCCGGTATCCCTTTTTCTTTAAGATATCAATGTCCATTTTTTGCGTTACCGGATTACAGGAGATATACACGATTTTTTTCGGTTTCAGCTGCGCTACGGAGTTTAAAAACTTTACGTCACTACCGCTGCGGGGCGGATCCATAAAGACCACTTCCGGTTTAACCGCCGTTTTATCTTTTGCCAGCTGTACCATATATTCTCCCGCATCAGCCGCAATAAACCGAACATTATTACAATCATTTTTCTTTGCATTCTTTTTGGCATCCATGCAGGCAGTTGCATTCAGTTCCACGCCGATTACTTCCTTTGCTTCCCTTGCTGCCACCATGGAAATGGTTCCGATGCCGCAATAGGCATCCAGCACGGTTTCTGCCCCGGTCAGCCCCGCAAACTGCACTGCAGTCTCATACAGCTTTTCCGTTTGTACCGGATTTACCTGATAGAAGGATTGGGCGGATATATCAAATTTCAGGCCGCAAAGCTCGTCCTCGATGGTTCCGGTTCCGTACAGCACCGTTTCTTTTTTGCCAAGCACCATACTGGTTTTGGCACTGTTGACATTATGCAGAATCGTAGTAATCTGCGGAAACTTTTTACGCAGTTCCTCTACGAAAATGTTCTTTTCTTTAAACTCTTTACAGCCGGTAACCAAAACCACCATCACCTGACCGGTTTTCTCTCCGATACGGATATATACGTGGCGCAGTACACCCTTTCCCTGATCCTCGTTATAAGCAGAAATATTTTTTTTGCGCATAAGCTCTGCGAGAAACGCAATGATTTCATTGGCAAGCGGGTGCTGAATCCTGCAATTTTCTGTTTTTACTACCCGATGGGAATTTTCTTCATAAATTCCCGCAATCAGCGCTCCCTTTTTTCCGTTGGAAAAGGAGGCATAAATTTTATGACGGTAATTCCACGGTTGCTCCATGGAAATGATAGGCGCAATCCGTCCCTGCTCTTTTTCTTCCGGAAACAGTTCCTCAATTTTTTGCTGTTTCCAGGAAAGCTGTGCGTTGTAGTTAAGATGCATTACCTGACATCCTCCGCAGCTTTCATATACCGGGCATTCCACTGCAACACGGTCCTCTGATGCCTGTGCCAGCGTTACCAGTTTTGCTCCCGTTTCCTTTGCATAAAACACCAGCTCAATATCTCCCTTTTCTCCGGGAAGCATATAAGGTACTGCAAACTGCCGGTTATTAAATACAATTTTTCCTTTTCCTAAATCATCCAGGCCCTTACAGCCCACACGGTATTTTTTTCCCATTTCAACCTCTTATCAAATTTCATAATTATCGCATTATATTAATGCTTTAATTATATCGCTTTTTGTTCGGAAACACAATGACTGTTTTTGACATGTTCTATAGAAAATGGTATACTGTATAGCATAAAAATCCGTTCGAAGGGACGAAACACATGATTACCTTTATCACTGCCCTATATCCTGAGGCAAAAGAATTGATTCATATACTGCATCTGAAAAAAAAGGATTCCGAAACCATGTATCAGCTGTTTGAAGGTGACGATGTCCGTCTGGTAATTACCGGTGCCGGCATGATTCCTGCCGCAACCGCCGTAGCCAGACATTTTGCCATGTATCCTGCCACATCCGGCCATGACCTGGTCGTTAATTTCGGAATTGCCGGGTTAGCAAACGCCTCTGCCCAAAATAGCAATATCGGAGATTTATTTCTGGTCTCCAAAATCACGGAGCAGACAACCGGACGCACCTTTTACCCTGACTTATTATACCGCCATCCGTTTCGGCAGATGCCCCTGGTAACCGTGCCAACGGTTTGCCGGGAGGCTTCCTGTTTCCCGGAAGAAACTTTGCTTGACATGGAGGCCTCCGCCCTGTATCAGGCACTGCTTCCCCACGTTTTAACAGACCGGATGTTGTTTTTTAAGGTGGTCTCCGATATTCCGGGACAAGCTCCTTCTCCGGTCCTACCTGAGCAATTGACGGCACCGCACACACAAAGCATGATTGCCTTTGTAACAAAGCTTCATGACTTTTTAGCGTCCATGGCCCCTTCCGTACCTGCACTGACGCCGGAGGAAGAAGCCCTTTCCGATGCTGTAAAAAACCAGCTTCCCATGACAGAGGCCATGTCCCGGGATTATGAGCGGTTGCTTTTCTATGCCAAGCTTTCCAAAAAGCCTCTGGCCACTATCCTGCAAACGTTTTCAGACACCCTTTCAGAAACTGCCATCCGGGGAAAAAAGCAGGCCATGCCGCATCTTTCCCGGCTGCGAGAATTTGTACTGAACGAAGAGACCTATGCGTCGGAACTGCCGGCCTCTCCATCCCAAAGTGAAGGCAGCCCATACCGTCCCTTCTTTTCTACCGTTTATGCAGAAAAAGAGGTTTGGAACAAACATTGGCAGAATATATTTACTTCCGACCCTATTTTCATTGACCATTACAAAGACGTATTTAACCGCAGTCACCAGGACTTCGCGGCACAGAAGAAGGCTCCGGCACTGATTCTTGCCAAAAAGACCGGTACCTTAATTTACAAAGGAGCTCCGGTGTGCCAAAGCTTCGGCAACGAACACTTTTACTATACTTCCTGTATGATGAACTGCATTTATCACTGCGATTACTGTTATCTGCAGGGCATGTATCCTTCCGGCCATGTGGTGGTTTTTGTAAACCTGGAGGATTATTTCCGGGAACTTATTGAGCTGCTTTCCAAACATCCGGTGTACCTTTGTGTTTCCTACGACACGGATTTACTGGCCCTGGAACAGACCTTTTCCTTTGTGTCACGATGGCTTTCTTTTGCCGCAGAACATCCGGATTTGACACTGGAAATCCGCACAAAATCCGGAAATCCTGCCATCTTTGAACCGCTGGCGGCCATCTATCAGGAAAAGGAACACTTAAAACAGCAAATCATCTTTGCCTGGACGGTTTCCCCGGAGGCTCTTTGCAAACAGACAGAACACGGAGCTGCCTCCCTTCCTCTTCGCTTAAAAGCGTTGCAGGCCGCGAAACAAAACGGATTTTCCGTACGACTTTGTTTTGACCCGATGATATTTCACAGTGGTTGGAAGAATTCTTATTCTACACTTGTAGACAATGTATTTTCCGCCATTTCCGCTGACGATTTATTTGATGTCAGCATCGGTGTTTTCCGTATCAGCACCGATTATTTAAAAAACATGCGCAAAAAACGTCCGGACAGTGCCATTGTGCAATATCCGTATATTACAGAAAATGGTGTATCCCACTATGGAACTTTGTCCGAAGAAATGGTACACTATTTACAGAACCTGTTGCTGCCTCATTTGCCGGCAGAAAAAATATTTATTTGGAATGGATGATACTTATGAAAACCGTATTACTGACCGGAGCTTCCTCCGGCATAGGCTTAGCCACCGGACTTCGTCTGGCAAAGGAAGAATATGAAATTTACGGCATAGGCAGAACCTTTGATGAAAGCATTGCATACCCGGCAAACTTTCACCGCTTCTCCTGTGATATTACCAACACAAACGACTTAAAAAAGACCTTGGGAAAAATCCGGTCCCGTATGCAGCAACCTGCACCGGATATTTTAATTCACAGTGCCGGTATCGGTTTGTACGGGCTGCAGGAAACCCTTTCGGCAGCCGATTTGCAGACATTAATCCGCACCAACTTAGAAGCACCGATTCTGATTACAACCGAGTTCTTAAGCTTTATGAAGCAACGTAAGGGAGGGCATATCATTTTTCTCTCCTCCGTTACCGCAAAAAAGAGTAATACCTACGGTTGTGCCTACGGAGCCACCAAGGCGGGGCTGTTAAGTTTTGCCAACAGTCTTTTTGATGAAGCAAGAAAAAACGGCATCAAAGTTACTACCCTTTTGCCGGACATGACGCAGACAAACTTATACCGCAATGCAGATTTTACGGCAGACGAAGCCGCCTGCATCTTTCCGGAAGATATCGCCGATACGGTTTCTTATGTTCTTTCCTGCGGCAACCATTTAAACGTAACGGAGCTTACCATCCAGCCACAGTTGCACCGCATCCGTAAAAAATAATTTGCGCAAAATCCAGTCTATCGGAGGTATCACAGCATGGAATCAAACATCACACCCGAATTAAAAGAAAAAATCGATGAACTGCAGTCCATTATAACAAACGGCAAACGCATTGTTTTCTTTGGCGGCGCCGGAGTCAGCACCGAAAGCGGCATTCCCGATTTCCGCAGTGCCGACGGACTCTATCATCAAAAATATAAATACAACCCGGAAACCATATTAAGTCACTCCTTTTTCCTGCAAAAGCCGGAGGAATTTTATGAATTTTACCGGGACAAAATGGTCATTACCGGTGTGGAGCCAAACATTACCCACCGGTTTCTTGCAAAGCTGGAGGAGGCCGGCAAACTTACCGGAGTCATTACCCAAAACATCGACGGACTTCATCAGGCCGGCGGAAGCCGCACCGTCATCGAACTGCACGGAAGTATTCACCGCAACTATTGCATGAAGTGTAAAAAGTTTCATCCGCTGTCTGCCCTCCTTGGCAGTGAGCCCATCCCCCGCTGTGACTGTGGGGGCATTATAAAACCGGATGTGGTTCTTTACGAAGAAGGATTAAAAGACAACGACGTGGACACCGCCCTTTCCCTGATCTCAAGCGCCGATGTTCTGATTGTGGGCGGCACTTCCCTCTCCGTGTATCCGGCGGCTTCCTTTATCCGCTATTTTAGCGGAGATTACATGGTGCTGATTAACAAATCTTCCACCCCGTATGATACCAACGCGGATCTTCTGATTCAGGCAGGTCTTGGCGAAGTTTTTTCCCAATTAACCATTTCCTAAGGAAGCATGGAGGTAACAAAACATGACACATTCCATTGAAGAACAACTGGTCAATGCACTCATAGAAAAAAACTGGCATATTGCCTGTGCGGAGTCCTGCACCGGCGGTCTGGTGGCTTCCCGCATTGTAAATGTGGCAAACGCCTCTAAAGTCCTTGATGTCAGCTTTGTAACCTATGCCAACGAAGCTAAAATCAACTATCTCGGAGTTTCCCCTTCCACCATCCTGACTTTTGGTGTTGTCAGTGAAGAAGTGGTATCGGAAATGGCGGTCGGCGTGGCAAAGGAAGCCGGTTCCGAAGTTGGCGTTGCCGTTTCCGGCATTGCAGGGCCGGGGGGCGGCACCGAGAAAAAGCCGGTGGGTATGGTGTGCTTCGGTTTTTACATTAACGGTCAAATCACTACCAGAACCTGTCAATTTGGCAATCCCGGCAGAAATGAAGTCCGGGCCCTCAGTACCGAGTACGCATTAAAGACTGCGTTGGAGTTGATTTCTTAATTCCCCGGATTCTTGTAAAATATCATTGAAAATTAAAACCAAATCGTATAAAATACTTACGTTCCTTCCATACTAAGGTTATTACCAGAGGAAGGAACGTTTCTTCATGCCATTACTTAAATTCATCAAAAATTTTATCGTCTGCGGAGCCCTCGGCTGGTGCATGGAATGCTTCTGGACCGGCATGGACGCCATACGCAGTCACAAAGATAAAACCCTTCGCTGTCAGACTTCCGTCTGGATGTTTCCTATTTACGGTATGGCCGCCCTGTTTGCGCCTGTCAGCCGCCTTTTAAAAGGTGTGCCCACCGTTTTCCGCGGAATGGTTTATACCGTGCTGATTTACGCCGGAGAATTCTTCAGCGGCTCTCTTTTAAAGAAACATAAATCCTGTCCCTGGGATTACAGCAAAGCAAAGTATAATTACAAAGGCCTGATCCGCCTGGATTATGCTCCGGCCTGGTTTATTTCCGGCCTGATTTTTGAACAGGTTTTAAAAGACGAATGATATCCAAAAGGAGGTTTCCTATTGTGAAACAAAAATATTTCCGACAGTATCTTATCAATTTCATTCCTTGTGTCGGATACGGGCTTCTTACCGGTGTGCTCACCGGCGCCACTATCTTTTTATTCAAATTCTTAGCAGGACGTGCCGAGGAGCTTTCCCGCTCGCTCTACGGATGGGCAAAAGATTCTTTCCTGACAATACTTCTTGTATTTTTTGTACTTATCGGGCTGGCCTTTTTGATGTCCCGCATCCATAAGTCTGCCCCGGAATGTAAAGGAGGCGGTATTCCGCGAAGTGAAGGAATTTTACGTGGCATTCTGCCTTTTTCCTGGCTCAGAACCCTTCTTGGTACCTTTTTCGGAAGTATGCTCAGTTTCTTTGCAGGACTTCCTTGCGGGAGCGAAGGTCCTGCCGTACTGATTGGTACCTCCCTTGGCTGCATGGCAGGAAAAGCATCAAAAAAACAGTTGGCCTGGAACCGTCATGTCATGACCGGCGGTGCAGGCGCAGGTTTTGCCGTAGCTACCGGTGCTCCCCTGTCCGGCATTTTATTTGCCTTAGAGGAAATCCATAAGCGTTTTTCACCATTACTGGTTCTTACCGTATCCATGGCTGTACTTACTGCCACCGGTACCAACCAGCTGCTTTGTAACGCATTCCACATGAATTCCTCTCTTTTTACCCTGGCACCACTGCCCGCCTTTGAGCTCTCCCACATTGGATACCTTCTTCTGCTGGGAATCCTCATTGCTTTGGCAGTTGCCCTATTCGACGGTTCCATTCTGCTGTTCCGTCGTTTTACAGCCCGTTTTAAAAATTCAGGAGCAATTCCGGTAAAGCTGATGGTGACCTTCCTGTTAGCAGGAGTTCTCGGTCTCTTTCTGGCCGATGGCGGCTATAGCGGCCATCACATGATTGTACATATTTTAGAACATGACACAAGTCGGAGGCCAAGCGGT
>JAZQJL010000161.1:0-3697 GCA_045541595.1 Lachnospiraceae bacterium
TCCATGGAAACTCCGTATTTTAATGCCAGGGCAATGGCAGGCAGGGCGTTGGCAACATTGTGACGGCCGATGAGCCCCATGGTAACTCTTCCGAGAAACTTTCCTTCTGCAATAAAATCGAAAGAACCGCAGCCGTTGCTGTCATAAATTACGTTGGCAGCAGCATAAGTATATGGAGAGGACGGGCTGTCTAAAGAGGTAGTTCCGTCTAATATGCCGTAGCTTGCCAAATGGCAGGAAGCAGAGGCAAACAGGGAAGCATAGTCTTCTACTTCTGCATTAACATAGGCAGTACCTTCTGCCGGTACCAGTTCTGCATATTTTGCAAAAGAAGCCCGGATATCCTCCAAATCTTTGAAGAAATCCAGATGATCCTCTTCTATATTTAAAATTATAATATCGGTTGGATATAAGGATAAGAATGTGTTGGTATATTCACAGGCTTCTGCCACAAAGTAGCGGTCGCCGCCGATGCGTAAGTTACCGCCGATTAAATCAAGTACGCCGCCGACGGCGATGGTTGGGTCCAGCTCGCCTGCCAGCAAAAGAACGGAGAGGATGGAGGTGGTGGTGGTTTTGCCGTGAGTTCCGGCAATGCCGACAGAATGCGGATACTGCTTCATAATCTGACCAAGCAGCACGGAACGGGGCATTAAAGGAATCCCCAGGGACTTGGCGGCACAGAGTTCTTCGTTATCTTCATGAACTGCGGCAGTGTAAACAACTAAATCAATATCTTTTGTAATATTTTCGGCACACTGGTGCAGCCCGATGTTTACCCGCATACCAAGAGCTTCTAATTCTTTTGTTAAATCACTTTCATGCCAGTCGGAGCCGGAGATGGTAAAACCGCGGCTTGCAAGGAGTCTTGCCAGGGCACTCATGCTGATGCCGCCGATGCCGATGAAATGAACGTGAATTGGCTTGTTGAAATCAATCTGATACATAGGAGTCACTTCCTTAATTTACGAATTGGGCGGATGCCCTTTAAAAACAGTATAGCTCATTTTTATGAAAATGCAAACATTCTTTTGGGTGAGTGCTCCCTGTTTTTAGAAAAAAAGATAATCTTTGGTAAAAGTGAATAAAAATAATAAAAAATATAAAAGATTTTTGTAAAAAATATTCACATTTTCGAAAATAAGTGCTATAATCATTCCATAACACAATAATACAGCGTTCGACGCTTTGAAGAATGGAGGATAATCGTGATTAAAAAAGAAATGAT
Source organism: Lachnospiraceae bacterium (assembly GCA_045541595.1). Classification (GTDB taxonomy): domain Bacteria; phylum Bacillota; class Clostridia; order Lachnospirales; family Lachnospiraceae; genus SIG299. Next base: position 1,229 of record JAZQJL010000161.1, read on the forward strand.
TGCCATGCTGTTAGCAGGCGGACAGGGTTCGCGTTTGGGTGTTTTAACTTCCTCAATTGCGAAGCCGGCAGTAACTTTTGGCGGAAAGTACCGTATCATCGACTTCCCGCTCAGCAATTGTATTAATTCCGGTGTAGACACTGTAGGCGTACTTACACAGTATCAGCCTTTAAGACTGAATACACATATTGGTATCGGTATTCCGTGGGATCTTGACAGAAATGTCGGCGGTGTTTCCGTTCTTCCTCCATACGAGAAGAGTACAAACAGTGAATGGTATACAGGTACTGCAAATGCTATTTACCAGAACTTAAAATATATGGAGCAGTTCAATCCGGAATATGTTCTTATCCTCGGTGGTGACCACATTTATAAGATGGATTACGAGGTAATGTTAGACTTCCACAAGGCTAACAAAGCAGACATTACCATGGCTACCATTCCGGTTCCTATGGAAGAGGCTCATCGTTTCGGTATCGTAATTACAGACGATACAAGAAGAATCGTTGACTTCGAGGAAAAGCCAAAGAATCCTCGCAGCAACCTTGCTTCCATGGGTATTTACATCTTCACCTGGAAGGTATTAAGAGAGGCTCTGCTTACTCTCTCCGAACAGCCGGGCTGTGACTTTGGTAAGCATATCATTCCATATTGCCATAAGAGAGGCGACAGAGTATTCGCTTACGAATTCAACGGTTACTGGAAGGACGTTGGTACCTTATCTTCCTATTGGGAATCCAATATGGAACTTATCGATCTTATTCCTGAATTCAATTTATATGAAGAGTTCTGGAAGGTTTACACAAAGGCAGATGTAATTCCACCACAGTATATTGCTGCAGACGCTGTTGTAGAACGTTCTATCATCGGTGAAGGCGCAGAAATTTACGGTGAGGTTCATAACTCCATCATCGGACCTGGTGTAGTAATTTCCGAGGGTGCCGTTATCCGTGACTCCATTATCATGAAGGGCACGGAAATCGGACATGATACCAAGGTAAATAAGGCGATTATCGCAGAAAACTGCGTTATCGGTTGGGAATGTGAACTTGGTATCGGCGAAGAAGTACCAAATGAGTGGAAGCCGGACATTTACGATGGCGGTCTGGTAACAATCGGTGAAAATTCCATTGTTCCAAACAGAGTACGCATCGGTAAGAACGTAGCGATTTCCGGTGGTACACATATGGATGACTATCCGCACGGAATGTTAGAGTCCGGTCAGAATATTATTAAGGTAGGTGATGGCAGATGAGAGCAATAGGTATTATTTTGGCAGGTGGTAACAATTTAAAGATGCAGGAGCTTTCCAATAAGCGTGCCATCGCGGCTATGCCGGTTGCAGGAAGCTATCGTGCCATCGACTTTGCACTGAGCAGCATGTCCAACTCCCATGTTCAGAAGGTGGCTGTGTTAACTCAGTTTAACTCCCGTTCCTTAAATGAGCATTTAAGCTCCTCTAAGTGGTGGGACTTTGGTAGAAAGCAGGGCGGTCTGTTTGTATTCACACCAACCGTAACAAAGGACAACGGTTTCTGGTATCGTGGTACGGCAGATGCAATCGCTCAGAACTTAAGCTTTTTAAAGAACAGTCATGAACCGTATGTGGTAATTGCATCCGGTGACTGTGTATACAAGCTGGACTATAACAAAGTATTAGAGCAGCATGTAGAAAAGAAGGCAGACATTACGGTAGTAACTAAGGTTCTTGATCCGGAAGAAGATGCAACCCGTTTTGGCGTTGTTTCCGTAGACTCCGAGGGAAGAATCACAGAATTTGAGGAAAAGCCGTTAGTTTCCAAGTCTAACACTATTTCTACAGGTATTTATATTATCCGTAGAAGACTTCTTATCGAACTCATTGAAGAGGCAGAGAGAGAAGACCGCCATGATCTGGTTAAGGATATTTTAATCCGCTATAAAGACAGCAAGAAGATTTACTCTTACGAACTGGAAGAGTACTGGAGCAACATTTCCACAGTGGATGCTTATTACAGCACCAATATGGATTTCCTGGATAAGGATATCAGAACCTACTTCTTCAAGGAGTATCCGGATGTTTATTCCAGAATTGACGATTGCCCACCGGCAAAGTACAATCCTGGTTCTTCCGTAAAGAACAGTCTGATTTCCAGCGGATGTATTTTAAACGGTACCGTAGAAAACTCCATTCTGTTTAAGAAGGTTTATGTTGGCAACAACGTTACCATCAAGAACAGTATCATTTTAAATGATGTGCATATCGGTGATAACGTAGTCATTGAAAACTGCGTGGTAGAGAGCCGTGACTCCATCAAGCCAAACTCTCAGTATATCGGAGAGCCTGGTAAGGTGAAGATTGTACTGGAGAAGGAAGTAAGATACGAAATGTAGAGGGGTGGCAAACCCGTCTATGATATAGGTTAGGGAAAAGGGTTAATTATATGGATGAAGAGGCGTAGGAAGATGCGCTTGAAACTTTCCAACGGC
>JAZQJL010000162.1:0-4137 GCA_045541595.1 Lachnospiraceae bacterium
TCTTTCCATAAACACCATCTGTTAATTCATATGTTGCCGTTACCACGGAACAGTCTTTCATGGATTCCACTGTGGTCTCGTTTCCGATGTATACCTGAATCTCGTTGGAGTCACCGGCTTCTTTTTTCATCAGCTCCGTAATTTCTTTCTTTTCTTCCAAGGCATATAATAACTGGGAAACGTTGTTATTATCACCAAGTTCCGGATACTTAAGCATATTTGTGGTACCGCTTGTGTATACCTTAACTTTATCTTCTTCACTGATAGCCTGGGCAATGGCATCTAAAATATCACTGACAATGCTACCAAAACCGTCGGACTGCATTTTAATCTGCTGGATGACATCCAGATTGATTTCTGATAAGTCAAGTCCCTGCAAATAAGTGTTTAGAAGAATGTTCAGTTTTAAGATAACTTCTTTTTCTACCGATACGCTGGTGGCAATCATTTTGTTTTTGACGATATTTCCTTCAATAACAATGATGGCAAGCAGCTGTGTGTTATCCACTTCCGTAAGCTGTAAAAACTTAATTTTGCGGCTACGGTACATCGGCGTGGTTACCATGGCAGCGTAATTGGTATTTACTGCAAGAAGCTTGGTTACCTGCTCCAGCATGTTTTCCATTTTGTCTACCTTTTCCAGTTTTTCACGAAGCAGAGAGCGCATCTCTTCAACTTCCTGGTCTTTGGTCTCCATCATGGTGTCTACATAAAGGCGATAGCCCTTGTCGGAAGGAATTCTGCCGGCCGAGGTATGAGGCTGGATGATGTAGCCCATTTCCTCTAAATCTGCCATCTCATTACGAATGGTGGCCGAGCTTAAATTTAAGTCGGTAAATTTAGAAATGGTACGGGAACCCACCGGTTCACCGGTTTCTAAATAGTTACGGATAATAGCCTGCAAAATTTTCAGTTTTCTATCGTCTAACTGTTCCATTCGCCACCTCCGGTTTGACCTTGTTAGCACTCAGTTGATTGGAGTGCTAATACCTTATGGATATAAAATAGCACCTGACCAAAGAAAAGTCAAGTGCTATCTTGAAGTTTTTTTGATTTTAATTATTTTCTAATAAACGACCCGTTTACTTCTTAATATACATAAAAGTAACTTCCATGGTCTTTACTTCACCAAAGGCACTCTGGTCAATCGGGACCGGAGAACAGGTCTTTGTGTTTCCGCCAAGGCTTCTTGCTTCTGCCGGTGGTTCTGTTACCCATGCATTGTAAAGATTTACTCTGGTACAAAGGCCGTCATCACTGGTGGTGTACGGAACTCCGGACATGGTAACAACCTCTCCATTAATCTTTACTTCCAGAATCTGAATAATATATCCAGGGAACAGTTTCTCACCATTACCGATACCAAGGGCACAGAAGGTTACACCATTTGCATAACCGCCTGCCGTTCCGGTAAAGTCAAGGGCTACGGTATATCTTCCCGGACCTGTAACCTCAACGTCCGTTGCTACCAGACCTGCTGTTGCAGAATCCGGAGCATAAGTATCGCCTACGCTGTAACTGGTACCCCAGTCGCTGGAAGTATACATAATCCACGCCTTAGCTTCATCATCAGCCAGGGCTGCTGCTTCCGGAGCTTCTGCCAGGATAGTATCAATACGGTTCTGTGCTGTGGAAAGCACATAATCCTTGGTTAACTTTTTCTCTGCTTCATAATTTCTTACAATAAAGAAATCCTTATAATCATCAATCAGGGCACAATTATATCTGTTGTACATGTTGTTACAGTCCCAAAGAACCGGACAATAACCATATATATCACAGTTTGCCAGATAGTTTTCCATGTAAAGGGTTCTGTTGTTCTTTGTAGCGCCGTTTTCATACAATACGCCCCATTCGCCGATAACAATACCGTAACCCTGCTCGGTGTACTTGGTCATCTTGGCAAGGGTATCATTCATGTACTGGATTTCCTGCTTGCTGCCCCAGTCTTCCACGCTGGTGAAAATGCAATAGTTGGACGGATCATAATAATGTACGGATAATAACAGCTTGCCCTCTACCGTATCGGTTGGCATCTTAAATCTGTCATCACAGGTCATGGTGACATCTGTATTATATCCTGCAATCAGTAAGAAACGGTCTGCATTGTTACCACCGGTAGCACGGATGGTATCTACAAACGCCTGATTGATTTTATGTGCGGTTTCATAGCATTCATCTTCGGAAAGAGAACCGGAATCCGGACATACATCCTTATCATTTAAGCGGTTGCCCAGCTCTTCGTTACCGGATTCAAAAATCAGCTTGTAGGACTTATCACCGTATTCTTCGGCAATCTGTCTCCACATCTCCGTATACAGTTCCATGGCAGCTTCTCTGGTGGATTCCGTTGCGGAACCGAACATACCCCACCAGCCGCCATCCCAGTGGTCGTTTACAATAACGAACATATCTGCATTGATGGCATAATCAATAATTTCGCCGACACGGTCTAAGTAAGACTGATTGATGGTGTAATCACCTTCATCATAATGCATGGCATTGGTCCAGGCTACAGGAACACGTAAGGTATCAAAGCCTGCTGCCTTCATACCGCTCACCATTTCCTGTGTGGTAACCGGCTGGCCCCAGCAGGTCTCGTACTTGGAAGTATCTGCCCCTACACCATAGCTGGCGCGGCCATAAGCTTCCATGGTATTACCAAGATTGATGCCGTTACCCATCAGTTCAGCAACTTCAATGGAATTTAATTCTTTTAAATATGTGGACAACGTATCCTGTGCAGTATCCGGTCCCGGTGCAGGAGTAGGCTCTGCGGTTGGTTCCGGTGCTGTAGTCGGATCTGCAGATGGCACCGGAGAAGGTGTCGGAGTTGCTGTGTGATCCGGTGCCTGCGTCGGATCAGGAGCGGATGTCGGCTGCTCCCAGCCTTCCGGTGTCGGGGTTGGGGTAATATCGCCTGCCGGATCCGATTTGTTACAGCCTGTGAACAGGCCTGTAAGCATCGTTACGCAAAGCAGCAATACTACCAGCTTTTTCATTGCTTTTCTCATAAAGTAATCCTCCTCGTTTTGCGGAGCAAAATGCCCGCCCGCACGCGGGCAGAGGATTTTCCTCCAATGTTCTTCTCTTCTATATTTGAACGCCTAACGGCGAACAAAATCCTCCGGTATAAATTCCATAAACACCTGATTGCTGACATCGATGCCAAGCTCCGTCAAAGCAACCACGTCGCCTTTTGCAACAAGTAAGCCTTGCTTCTTTAATTTGTGCAGGGCGCTGCCGTATACAGTTTCTAAGGGCCTGCCAAACCGTTTTTGGAATTCCGCCCGGCTGATACCGCACATACGGCGCAGTCCCAGAATCATGAATTCCTCCATCTGCTCTTCCAGTACCAGTCGTTCTATTTCCCTGCGGACATCCTGTCCCGCCTCCACTTCTTCCATGTAAGCGGTTAAATCCGTTTCATTATGATATCTTGCGTTGGTAAATAAGGAAGAGGCGCCTAAGCCCACACCTAAATACTCCACGCCTGTCCAATAGGACGAATTGTGTTTGCTTTCATAGCCCGGTTTTGCATAATTGGATATTTCATAGCGCTCCAAGCCGGCTTCGGCCAGGCGTTCTTTTGTATAAGCATACATGGCCCGGTCGGTTTCTTCATCCGGCAAGTCACCTTCCCGTTCCCCTCCCTCGGCATATTGCTCATAAAACGGAGTTCCCTCCTCCACAATTAAGCTGTAGGAGGAGATGTGCTCCGGATGCAAGGCAAGAATTGCTTCTACATTTTCTTTGTAATCCGTAAGACTCTGCCCCGGAAGGGCAGAAATCAAATCCACACTGATATTTTCAAATCCGGCTTCTCTGGCCCATAAAACCGTCTGCTTTGCTTCTTCAAAGGAATGGATTCTGCCAAGAAGCTTTAGTTCCTCTTCCTTTGCGGATTGGACACCGATGCTTAGCCGGTTGATGCCTAGTTCCCGGTATTTCTTTAATTTTTCCGGAGATACCGTTCCCGGATTGACCTCTATGGTAATTTCTTCTGTCATACCGGCATCAAAGGTCTGCCTGATTACCGCCAGCAGTTGTTCCAGCAAAGAAACCTCCAGCACCGACGGAGTTCCGCCGCCAAAATAAATGGTGGCCAGGGCATACTCCTTGGAAGTCGGAGGCCAA